>CAZMXX010000128.1:0-9417 GCA_964570315.1 uncultured Anaerolineaceae bacterium
GGCGAAATTCGGTTATAATCCCAGTATTTTACAAAACTATTCTTTTGTAAAATAAAGAGGAGTCACGCCAATGAGCCAACAAAACGATACCCCACCCGCCGATGAACCGCTGCTGTTTGAACTGCTCGACCATTTCATCACCCACTTGAAGCTCACCGCCGGGAATTCCCCTAGCGCGGCGAACACGGCGCACAGTTACGGCACGGCGCTGGCGGTGTTCAAAAAATTTGTGCGCAATGCCTACAGCCGCAAACGCGGCGTGAAAGCCCCCTACCCGGTGAGTATTCTGGACAACGATGTTCTGCTGGCGTATTATGATTGGCTGACCAGCACCGCGCCGGGACGCAAAAAGGCGCCGCCGACGCCCTCCGATGCCGCCGACGCGCCCGACGACTTTTCGCCCCCCCCGCCGCCTCCGCCCCGACACTATGCGCATGCGACCGTGCAGCATTATCTCGCCGCCGCGAAACGGTTTTTGTCATGGGCAGTGGCGCAGAGTTATTTGGAGCAGTTCGATTTGGGCAAAACGGAGGTGCGCCTCAAAGATGGGCGCAGTCCGGCGCGGAAAGCCTACCCTCACCGCAAAATTGACCCCAATTTGGCGGCGATTGTGGTCTATTACGACCGTCTCCCCTTGCCCGATGACCGCGTGAAAAGTGGCGACGGCGGCTCAAATCTGGCGAGCTGGCAGATTCGCCGCCGAAAAATCGCGCTGTTGCGCAACCGGGCAATTATGCACGTGCTATACGATACCGGCTTGCGGGTGAGCGAACTCACCGCGCTGACCCGCGACGAAATCGACCGGGCGCTGAAAAGCACGCCGATACCGGAAGATGTGGCGGTGGAAGTGGTCGGCAAGGGCGGGCGGCGGCGCGTGGTGTGGCTGACGCACGATTCGCTGGTGCGGATTAAAGAATATCTGGCATACCGGAACGACCCTTCTAATATTTTATTCGTCGGGAGCAAAAAAGGCGTCGCCATTTCCCGGCAGATGGTGTGGAAAATTGTGAAAGACGGTGCGAAGGCGGCGGGCGTCGGCGATTTTACCGGACCGCATGCCTTTCGGCACTGGTTGGCGCGCCAGCTTTTCAACGACGAGGACGACCCCGTCCCCATTGAGGATGTGCAGGCGTTGCTGGGGCACGCCAGCCCGAACACCACCCGCACCATTTACGCGCCGCATTCCAGCAAATCGCGGTTGCACAAAGCGCTCAAACGCGCCCGGAAACGTCCCGAAGATACCATAGAATGACAGGAAATGCCGCCAATGTCGCAAAAATTCCCCTTCGCGCTGGTTGATGGCGCGATTATCCCTTTCGATGCCGCTCAAATCTCGCTGGCGCATCCGGTGTTTTTAACCAGTTTCGGGGTGTATGAATCGATTCAGGTCGAAAATGGACACCCCTTTTGTCTGGACAGCCACATCACCCGCCTGCTGGCATCGGCGGTGCAGTTGGCGATTGAGCTGCCCCCGTTTGCCACGCTGCGCCAATGGGGCGATGCGCTCATCCGCGCCCTGCCCGCCGCATCGTATGCGCTGCACATGCTGGCAATCGGCGCCAATAATGGCGCTGAAACCCCCACCGTCGCCTTTTTGCCGAAGCCGATTGCCCGCTATCCTGCCGAATACTACACGATGGGCGCGGCGGCAATCACCTACCCCGGCGAGCGGCTCTTGCCGCAGTGTAAATCGTTCAACACGCTGATAAACCACCTTGCCCGCGCAGAGGCGCGGCGCAACGGGGCGCTGGAAGCGTTGCTGGTTTCAGGCGGGCAAATTTTGGAGGGTGCGCGGAGCAACGTTTTTGGCGTGGATCATCGAGGGCGGTTGATTACCCCCCCCGCCGCGAAAACGCTGTCCGGCATCACCAAAGAGGTACTGCTGCACGAAATGGCGACCTCCCCCACCCCTATCGTCGAAGCGGACCTTCCCGCCGACGCCCCACTCACCGAGCTGTTCATCACCAGCACCAGCATGCATGTGATGCCCATCACCCGCTTGAACGGACAACCTGTCGGCGACGGGCGTGTGGGCACGGTAACGCGGATGGCGATGGAACGCTTTGAAGCCTTTTTCCGCGCCACTATGCGCAAAGCATTGGAATAATTTGGGATATTTGGGGTAACTTGGGAAAATATTCCGCAATTAGTGGACGCCGGGGGTGAAAACGCTCACCGCGTATTGCGCCAGGCGTCCCACCGGACGAAAAAAGAAACGTAAGGCTCGCCACAGCAGTTTCAGCACAAAAACGAAGGGACTCAACAGCCAATCGAAGCCCTGATTCGCCCAGCCCATCGCCGTGGTTGCCCCGCGCAGTACCGGCGACAGGACGTGCAGCGGTTTGAAGCGCGCGTAAACCACGCACAGCACCAGCGTCGCCACCGAAATGCCGAATTTCAGCCACGCGCCAATTTCGATGTGCCAAAAATCGGACAAAATCAACTCCACCCCGATGTTCAGCACCACCAGATACGCCCCCGTCGCCAAAACCGGTTCGCGGGCGATGAGCCACGTGAAAATACTGGCGGCAAACCGCATGGTGATGATGCCGAATGCCACCCCAATCATCACAATCCACAACTTGTTGGACAGCGCCACCGCCGCCACCACGTTGTCCAGACTGAACGCCAAATCCGCCAATTCCACATTCAGCACCACCATCCAAAAGGTGGTGGATTGATGATTGAGGGCGAACGCCTCTTCGTCGTTGGCGTTGCCGTCGCCGGCTAAATATTCAAACGCCAGTTTGATGAGGTATATTGCGCCAAACAGTTTCAGAATGGGATTGTTGATCACCCACGCCGCCAGAAAGAGCATCAGCCCCCGCCCGGCATACGCGCCGAGCAAACCGACTTTCAGCGCAGCTTTTTGCTGCATCCCGAAATATTTATCGGTGAATGCCTGCAAAAAATGGAGTGATTTTGGGTACGGGGTCGGTTTATCGGCGGGGAGCTTGGAGACCATTGCGCCCAAAACGGCGGCGTTATCAATGGACAGAATACCTTCCAAAAATATCAGTTGGATGATAATTGATATGACATCGAATGTCTGCTTCAGTTCCACGGCTCCACCTCAAAAAAACACCGATATTTACAACATAGTGGAAGGGAAAAAGCTACGGCGAGGGTGCGAGGGTATCTTACTGCATCCGGCTTGGAATGTAAAAAACGGGCTCAAACAACATTGAACTCCGCGATTTCGCTCGTCTGCATTTGGAAACGCCGGTAGCGCATTGCGTCGATATTCACCGTGTGCGCCCGCCCGTCCAAAATTTCCTCTGCCATTAATTGCCCGCAGATGGGACCGTGCATGAACCCGTGCCCGCTGAACCCCGCCACGCACACCGCCGTCTCGACGCCCGGCAATCGCCCCAAAATCGCCTGATGGTCGGGTGTCATTTCGTACAGCCCCGCCCATTCGGTCAGCAATTCGGCTTCTTCCAACAGGGGAAAACGGTTGATGGCGTGGTCAATGTGGGTGAACGTCCAGCGCGGGTCCACCATTTCATTGAATCCCGCCTGCTCGTTTTGATTGGACATGCCGGTTAAAATGCCCGCCCCTTCCGGGTGAAAATACAACGATTCCCCGAAAAACAGAATGAAGGTCATCGCCAGCGATTTGAGCGCCGGCAGCGGGCGGGTGACGGCAATTTGGCGGCGCAGGGGCACAATGGGCAGATTCACGCCCAGCATCGCCCCAATCTCCGCCGACCATGCCCCGGCGGCGACCACCACGGTCTCGGTGGCGATGCGTCCCTGCGGCGTTTCCACGGCGACGATTTTCTGCCCGTCCATCTGAATGCCGGTCACGGGGGTGTCGGTGAACAGCCGTGCGCCCAGTCGCCGCGCCCCGCGAATATATCCCTGCACCATCCCGTGCGGGTCAGCCAGTCCATCCTCCGCAAAAAACGTGCCGCCGACAATCTCTTCCAAATTGAGGTACGGAACCCGCGCCGCCAAATCGGCGGGGGTCAGCACCTCCGAGGCGACGCCCAATCGGTTTTGGAGCGCCACATTTTTTCTGAATTGCGCCATATCCGCTTCATTATCCAGCAGAAACAGGTAGCCGATTTTGCGCAGGTCAATGGATTGCCCCAACTCGTCGGGGAAACGTTCCATCATTTTGAAGCTTTCCTGCGACAGTCGGATGTTCACCTCGGTGGAAAATTGGTGGCGCACCCCGCCCGCGCACTTCCCCGTGGAGGCTTCGCCGAAGGACGGCGCTTTCTCCAAGAGAGTGACCGTCGTTTTTCCACCACTGAGCTTCGCCAGATGGTACGCCGTGCTCGCGCCCATTACCCCGCCGCCGATAATCACCACATCGCTGGAAGTTGGAAACATAGTGCCCTCACAAAAATAGTAGTTGAAACTTTTGGCTGGCTAAAAGATGTGCCACGGATTTCACTAGGGTGTGTTAACGTTTAGCAAAGTATCCCCGATTTTGCCGGTTTGGCGTGTCAGGCATCGCCTTGAACTAAAGTTCAGGCTCAAAACTCAAGCCGACTTAAGTCGGCTTCGGCTTTCAGCCCTGAAATTCATTTCGGGGCAGTATAACTGAATGAGCGATTTCCCAAAAACAGAGACGTCAACACAACCTAATTTTTAAATGTCAATTCGTGCAATTCGTGAAAATTTGTGGCTGATTTTCATTCACCCCGTTAAACTCCGGAGCGCGGGCATTATAATGCGAAAACACCGGAAACGAAAATAGTCATCGCCACGGCGGGATGGTTTCAGCCAGTACCGCCATCATCCGAATGGGGTCGTAATCGGCATCGGTGACGCGGATGAAGCGGCGGATATTCCCCCGGCGCAGAATCTCGCGCCCCGCCGCCGAGCGATGCATCTCCAGAAACGCGCGCCGCAGTGCCCGGCGGATGTCCGCCGGTACAGACGTGTGAACAATCCACGGGGGGATGGGGCTGGGTCCCAGCGTGACGATGCGCCGTAACCGGCGTGCCAATTGCGGGTGCGCCGCCAACTCCGTTTCCAGTACCGTACTGTCGATGGCGGTGGCGTCAATCCGTTTTTCCAGCAGCCATTGCAGTGAATTTTGATGGGAACCGCTCTCAACTATCTTGCCGAAAAACCCGTTGCGCTCGCCGCGTGTTGCCAAAAAATAACGGGTGATGGTGTATCCGGAGTGCGAATTCGGTTCGTTGAACGCCCACGCCGCGCCCTGCAAATCCTCAAAGGTGCGGAAAGGACTCTCCGCTCGCGTCACCACGTCCGAAAAATAGACCGCTCGCCCGCCGTAGCGCGCGCCGTCCATCGTTGGGGCGGCAAGCAACTCGATGAACGGCGCGGGGTGGTCGGCTTTCTGCACATAGGGCAGACTGCACACCCAGCCGACGTGAATCTCACCGGCATCGAAACGTCGTTCCCGTTCCTGCCACGGTGTCTCGTTCACAAACTTTGTGGGACAACGGAGGTATTCGCCCAGATACGCCGTGATTTCCGCGCACAGCGGGTCGACATTGGGGGCTTGGATGGACATCACTTTCAAAAGGGGCATACAGCGTTCAATCCTCCGCGAATATCAGGCAGAGATAATACCCGGTGTGCAACGTTCTGTAAAAATCCGCACGCCGCGCGGAGGCACTCGGTTTCACAAAACACCCTTTTCGCCCGGAAACCGGCGGAAATTTGCGGTAAAAAACTTCTCCCACACCCAATCGGGGGTTATCCCCCCCCATTTCTTGACGAATTTTGATGAATTTGGCAAATTTTGTTGCAAATTTAAAAAAATGTGCTATAATGATAGTACTTTATGTCTATTGCAGATTTTATAATTCCTTCAACGATTTGATGAAGGAATTTATTTTTCCGTGTCTCCATTTCTTATGTAAACCTTATGCGATACTTTCTATCCAAAAGGAGACCCTAATGGCACTCAAAACAACTGCCACCGTGCCACACGGCAAACAGAAACACGCTGCTGCCGGCAATGAAGTCGAAACATTTGACCACGACCCGATGAGCCTTTATCTGGATGACATCAGCCATATTTCGCTGCTTTCGCGGGAAGAAGAAGTGACTCTGGCAAAACAAATCGAAGAGGGCGCGCGCGCGGAAACGGAACTGCTCACCCCGAATATCACCCCGATTGAACGGCACATCTGTCAGGAAAAAATTTCCGCCGGGGTGCGGGCGCGCAACCGGTTGATTGAAGCTAACTACCGGCTGGTCATCAGCGTTGCCAAAAAATACGCCAATCAGGGCGTGAATTTCATGGACTTGATTCAAGAGGGCAACATCGGGCTGATAAAAGCCGTGAAAAAATTCGATTACCGCCGAGGATACAAATTCAGCACCTATGCCACCTGGTGGATTCGGCAAGCCGTGACCCGCGCGCTGGCAGACCAGGGGCGCACCATCCGCATTCCGGTGCATATGTCCGAACGCATCAACAAATATACCCGCACCACGCGCAGTTTGGTGCAGACCCTGGGGCGCGACCCCACCCTCGAAGAAATTGCGGCGGCGATGGAGACATCCGTGAAAGGCATCAAACAATTGCAGAAAATCATTCAGCACCCGCTCTCCATTGAAAAAACCATCGGCGACACTCAGGAAAGCAACCTGGGCGATTTTTTGGAGGATAGTTCGTCCCCCACCCTCAGCGAATCCGCGACCCGACACATTTTGAAAGAGCGGATGGACCGCGTGCTCACCTCGCTCAGTGCGCGGGAAGGACGAATTTTGCGCCTGCGTTTCGGATTGTACGACGGCAAAACGTACACGCTGGAAGAAGTCGGGCAGAAATTCGGTGTCACCCGTGAACGGGTGCGGCAGATTGAAGCCACCGCGCTGCGAAAGTTGCGCCATCCCCGCCGCAGCCGCCCGCTGCGAGAATTTCTACTGTAACCCTTTGCCTCCGCGCCCGACCATCATCCCATCGGTGGTCGGGCTTTTTTGTGCCCGCCGGGGACTCGTGTAAAATTTCAAGGACGGGTGGTGTCATCCATTTTGCACCCCAAAATGTACCCCATACAAATTTCACGAAAATCAGGAGAGAGAATACCCCTATGGAAACACAATCCCTGCAAAAATTTCTGGATAACCTTGCCGCCGATTCTGCCACGCCCGGCGGCGGCGGTGTTGCGGCTTTGAATGGCGCGATGGGCGCGGCATTGGTCAGTATGGTCTGCCGTTTGACCATCGGGCGGAAGAAATACGCGGCGGTTGACGGGAAAATGCAAAAAACGCTCCAAAAATCGGAGGCGTTGCGGGCGCAATTGACCGCCCTGCTGGCGGAGGATGTCGCCGCATTTGACGCGGTGATGGCGGCGTTCGGGTTGCCGAAATCCACCGATGACGAAAAAACCGCTCGCCGTGCCGCTATTCAATCGGCATTGAAGGAAGCGACCCGCGTGCCGCTGGAGACTGCCCGCGCCTGTGCCGAGGTCATCACGCTGGCGAAATTTGTGGCGGAAAAAGGGAACACCAACGCCGCCAGTGATGCCGGTTCGGCGGCGCAATCGGCGCTGGCGGGGCTGAAAAGCGCGGCGTTGAACGTGTACATCAATTTGGGCAGCATCCGCGATGAGGCATTTGTGGCGGAAACATCGGCGCAGATGGACGCGGTTTTCGTCACTGCGCCCGCGATGGTGGACGAAATTTACGCCACCGTGAAATCGAAGCTGTAGTTTTACCGGAGGAGGCAAAGCAGCATGACCGATTTTCAGATACCGAAAGGCTGGCAAACGCCCATCACCATAGTGATTGCGCTGCTTGGCGTGGTGGCGATAGGTTTTTCAGCCCGCGCCATTCGCTCGGCGATGGTGACACCCACCCCCACCGAAATTGTGCAACTGGCGCCCACCCGTCCGCGTCCCACCGTGCCGCCGACGTTCACCGCCACCCCATCCCCCACCGTGCCCGCCAGCCCCACTGTCACCCCGACACCCTCGCCCACGGCAACCAGCACCCCCACGCCTGCGCCCACGCCCATCGTGGTGAACATCACTGAGCTTGGGTATCTGACCACGGTGCAATATAAAATGCAAACAGTCGTCGCCGATAGCCGCGCAACTGAAAATTGGTGGGCACAGGTCTTTGGGAGTGACCGGGTGCTGATGCGGGTGGTTGGCAACGTGCAAGCCGGGATTGACCTGAGCGCCATTTCGGAAAAAGATGTGCAGATTTCCGGGGAACGAATTTTGTTGACCATTCCGCACGCTACCATCAGCAGTGTGGAATTGTTGCCCGATGAATCGGAAATGATTGACAGCCAACGGAAATGGTTTTTTTCCGAATACACCGGCTTGGAGACCGAAGTGCTGGATACGGCGCGTCAGGAATTGCGTCGCTGGGCGAAGAATGAGGCGGGCATCCTGCCCGTGGCGGAACGATTGGCAACCCTGCAATTGACCGAATTTTTGCAGAACTTGGGATTTTCAACCGTGACAATTACGTTTGCGAATGAGGGAGACTGATGGCGAAAATTCTTCTGAAATTTTTATGGAACGCTGTGCCACTCATCGTTGTGGCAGTTGCCGGATGGTGGATTATCAACACGTTTATCGCGCCACCGCAGCCAATATCGCCCGCGCCGGTGGTCACCGTTTCCGCCCAACCCGGCGTGCTCGATGCCATCAAAAGCGTCAACAAGCAGATTTTTGTGGAATATTACATCACCAAAGATATTGATTATACGGAAGTGCCGTCAAACTGGCTGGCGTCACTGGGGTTGAAGCAACAATTTGTGATACTGCTGAAAGGGCGAGTCCCCGCCGGGTTTGATGTGAGCGCGCTGGACGATAGCGCAATTTGGGTGAGCGCGGATGGCTCGGAAGTGCAACTGACCCTGCCGCCGCCGGTGGTTTTTGAGGAGCAGGTCTCGCTGGATTTGGAGAACAGCCGGATATTGAAGCAAACGGACACCTGCCCCAATTTTCTGTGCAGTGATGCCTCGCAAATGTTGCTGAATAAATCGCTGCCCGAAGGCAAGGCGCTCATCATCGCCGATGCGCGGGAGAGCGGCATTCTGTATCGCACCGCATTGGACGGACAGCGATATTATGAAAGCCTGTTGCGCTCGCTGGGTTTTGAGACGGTGCGCGTCATCGTCAGCGGGTACACAGATTAGCGCAGGATGGCGGTTGCGCTTTTCAACTCGCGATGATTTGCGTCACGAATGGCGCGAATAAACGAATTTCACCAATTTTTCACTCGTGATATTCGAGCATTGGTGTCGTTCATTCCCATTGGGCGGAAACGTTTCCCGAATTTAAAATCTATTGACAACCGGCGCGGCATCGGTTATAATGGAGTCGTTCGCGGAAACGTTTCCCACTTGAATCTGTTTTTTTATGCCCTTCGGAAACGTTTCCCCGCGGTCAAGTCGCTTTCATCACACCAAAAAACACAGTTTATGAGCTACAACACCCTTGTCATTGTTGATAAAAATTTATT
>CAZMXX010000129.1:0-9393 GCA_964570315.1 uncultured Anaerolineaceae bacterium
AATTTGGACACCATCGGCATGATGAGCTGTAACCCCAGCATCGGCGGGTCGGCGAAGGGGCAACTGGTGCGCGAAATTGACGCGCTGGGCGGCTGGATGGGCAAACTCACCGACCGGACGCACATCCAGATTCGGATGTTGAATGAAAGCAAAGGTCCCGCCGTGCATGCGCTGCGAGCGCAGGCAGATAAGAAACAATATGCGCTGTACGCTCGTTCTGTGCTTGAAAATGCGCCAAACTTGCAGATAAAGCAGGCGTTGGTGGATGGGTTGCTGGTGCAGGGTGACCGGGTGCGGGGCGTGCAATCGGCGACCGGATTTCGGTATTTGGCGCGAACGGTGGTGCTGACCACCGGCACTTTTTTGGGCGGGCGCATCATCACCGGCGATTTTATCACCGAAGGGGGGCGGCTCGGCGAAAAAGCCGCGCTCAAGCTGTCGGGCAGTCTGCGCGAGCTGGGTTTTGAGGTGGGGCGGCTGAAAACCGGCACCCCCCCGCGCCTCGACGCGTGCACGATTGATTTCCATTTGACCGAATTTCAATACGGCAGCGAGATCCCCCTTTATTTCAGCTTCGAGCCGCCCGCCGAAGAGCCGCCATCGTGGCTGAGGGAGCCGTTGCATCCGGCTTACCCCATCGAAAAACAAACAGACTGGCGACCGCAATTGCCGTGCTATCTCATTTATACCGAACCGGAAACGCACGATGTCATCCGCCGCAATCTTGACCGCGCGCCGCTCTTCAGTGGGGTGGTAGAGGGAGTGGGTCCCCGCTATTGCCCCAGCATCGAGGATAAAATTGTCCGTTTTGCCGACAAAGACCGCCACCAGCTTTTTTTGGAGCCGGAAGGGTGGCGCACCACCGAAGTGTATCTGCAGGGGTTTAACACCAGCATGCCGGAAGACACCCAGTGGGAGATGGTGCGCAGCATCCCCGCGTTGCGCAACGCGGAAATCATCCGGCTGGGATATGCCATCGAATACGATTATGTGCTGCCGCACCAGCTCCATCCGTGGCTGGAAACGCGCCGGGTGGAAGGGCTGTTCCATGCGGGGCAAATCAACGGCACCACCGGCTATGAAGAAGCCGCCGCGCAAGGGTTGATGGCGGGCATCAATGCCGCGCGGAAGGTGCAGGGGAAAGCGCCGTTTGTGCTACGCCGAGACCAGGCGTACATCGGTGTGCTGATTGACGATTTGGTGACCATGGAACACACCGAACCGTACCGGCAGATGACCTCACGGGCGGAATACCGGCTGCTGTTGCGGTCGGATAATGCCGATTTGCGCCTGACCCCGCTGGGGCATGAAGTCGGTTTGGTTTCGGCGGAACGGTTGGCGCGAGTGGAGACTCGCCGCCGCCGGATTGCCGCCGAGCTGGCGCGGTTGGAAAAAACCAACCTTTCGCCGAAAAACGGCACGGCGGAAATTTTGGCTCGGTACGGATTGCCGCCCATCAAAGACGGGGTGAACGCCAAGAAGTTTCTGCGCCGCCCGGAAGTGACGTATGAAATTCTGGCGGAATTATCCCCCCCGCCGATGCCGCTTCCTGCCGATGTGACCCGGCAAGTGGCGATTGAGACGAAATTTGAGGGTTATCTTTCAAAACAACAGGGGCAGGTTGAACGGATGCAGCGGCTGGAAGCCCGCACCATCCCCCCCGAATTTGATTTCAGCGCCCTTGAGGGGATGCGCATCGAGGCAAAAGAGAAGCTCACCAAGTTCCGCCCGGTCACTGTGGGGCAAGCCAGCCGCATCGCGGGGGTCAACCCGGCGGATATATCGGTGTTGCTCATCCATCTGGAACGGCACACCACAGCGGTGGATGGTGGTTGAATTTAAGAAATACAACGGTTTGCGGTATAATGACCGACGGAGTATCGTGATGCGTGAAGCCGTGCTGCCGCATATCACGTTTCATCGTGTAACAGTCAATTTAGGACATAATTTTTTGAGGTGATATTTCATGCCAGATATTCAGATACCCGGCATTGTAATCAGTGTGTTGGAAATAGTTTTGGCGTTCACCGGCGCGTTTATTGTGGCGCTGTGGATTAGTATGATTGTGTGGACTTTCCGCGACGCCCGTTCGCGCTCGCGGGATGCGTTTGCCATTTTGCTGGCAACGTTGATGACCCTGATTTTCGGACCGTTGGGCGTGCTGCTGTACTTTTTGCTCCGTCCGCAGGTGACGCTGGCGGAATTGTATGAACGCTCGCTGGAAGAAGAAGCGTTGCTGCAGGATTTGGAAGAACGCGAACGCTGTCCGGGTTGTTCGCGGGTGGTGGAAAATGATTGGGTGGTTTGCCCCGACTGCCACACGCAGTTGAAAAACACCTGCGCCCAATGTGGAAAAAGTTTGCATCTGCGGTGGGGGATTTGCCCCTATTGCGCCACCCCCGTTTCGCCCGCGGACGGCATGCCGCACAGCCACGATGATGACGTGCCGGAAATTCCTTCGCCGCCCGTACCCGCCGTTCTGAAGCCGGTTGCACCCCCGGAAATTGTACCGGAGCCGCCGGAACCCGTCGTGAGCGAACCCGATTCGGAACCGGCGGAATAAATTCCCGAAATAAAAAACGTACCGTATGTCGCGGTACGTTTTTGTTTTGACACGCTTCGGTTTATTCCGGCGGCAAATAGGGCTTAATCTGTTTTTTGATGGACGATGCGGTTATCTCACCTTCCATTGTGACCACCGGCAAACGGTTTTTAAAGGCGATAATCGTCGGTACGTTGAGTACCCGATATGCCGAAACGGTTGCCGGGGCTTCATCAATATTCACGGCGGCGATTTTCACCTCACCCTTCAGGTCGTCGGCAATTTTTTGCAGGGTGTCCAACTGTTTTTTTGAGGCGTCACGCCACTCCGCCCAAAAACCGGCGAGCACTACCCGGTCGTTCTGCAAAACTTCCGCATCAAAATTGGTATCGGTAATTTGAACTGATTCAGCCATTGAAACGCTCCTTTGCTGTGGCAGTCGATTTCGCTGCCCCATGATACTCTATGGGGCGCGCTGTGTCAATCCGACATTGGTATCTCGCGCCGATGATGATATAATTCAGGAAGAATGTAGCTCGCAAAAGGATGGCATCATGAAAGTATTGTTTATCGGTGGAACAGGGGTTATCAGCGCGGCATGTTCGGCGTTGGCGGTGGAACGCGGTTTCGATTTGTACACCCTGAATCGGGGTCAGTCCGATTTACGACCCGCACCGCCGGAGGCACATCTGTTGCTGGGCGATATTCGCCAGCCGGAGCGTGTGGCGTCGCTGTTGGGTGATATGACGTTTGATGTGGTGGTCGATTGGGTGGCATTCACGCCGGAACACATCGAAACCGACCTGAAGCTGTTTCGCGGGCGGGTAGGGCAGTACATTTTCATCAGTTCCGCTTCGGCGTACCAGACCCCGCCGAGCCATTTGCCCATCACCGAATCAACCCCGCTGCACAATCCCGTTTGGGCATATTCCCAACAAAAAATAGCCTGCGAACTGCGTTTGCAGCAGGCATATCGGGATGAAAACTTCCCCATCACCATTGTGCGCCCGTCGCACACATATGACCCCACGCTCATCCCGTTGCGCGGCGGATATACCACGCTGCACCGTCTGCGACAGGGCAAGCCGATTGTGATACACGGCGACGGCTCATCGCTGTGGACGCTCACCCGCAGCACCGATTTCGCCGGGGGGCTGGTGGGATTGCTGGGACATCCTGCCGCCATTGGGCACGCATTCCACATCACTTCCGATGAATGGCTGACGTGGAATCAAATTGCGCAGGCGTTGGCGGATGCGCTCGGCGTGGCGGCGGAGATTGTGCATGTGCCGTCGGACACCATTGCCGCATTTGACCCGGCGTGGGGCGCCGGTTTGCTGGGCGATAAAACGCACAGCGCGATTTTCGATAACAGCAAAATCAAGCGGCTGGTTCCCGATTTTGTCTGCACCACGCCGTTTGCGCGGGGCGCGCAGGAGATTGTGGATTGGTATTTGGCGGATACGGCGCGCCAGACGGTTGATGCTACATTTGAGGCAATGGTGGAGCGCATCATTGCGGCACAGCGGGGCGTGTAGCGTGCGGGCATTCCGAACGGGCGCGCTGGGCGCGATGGTCTTCGGGGTGATTGCCCTGTGGGCGATGGTGGCATTTGTGGCACAAAATAGCGTCCCGGCGCAGCTGGTGCGCGTCCAAACCACGGTGAATCCCACCGCCACTGACATTCCCATCACTGTCGCCCGCGTTGCCGAGGCGGGAACCCCGTTTCCCACCAACATTGCCCACGCCCCGCCGACCGTCGCCACCGCGACGCCGTCGCCCACGCCCACCCCGATGTCCATCGGCGATACGGTGTCGCTTGCCTCGCCCACACCGGCGGCAACCGCCACCCTCGCCCCGGAAAACGCGGCGAGCGAGCGGTTCATTCTGGTCAATCAGGATGAACAGCGCATGCGTATTTTTGAAAACGGGCGCGAAGTGCGCGTGTTGCCCATCAGCACCGGCAAGCCGGTGACCAATGCCTTCACCCCGCCGTGGTCGGGTACGGTGGGCGATGATTGGGGCAGCGGTATCTTTCGCGGCACAACTTTGTATTCCGATTTCATGTGGTTTCTGTTTCCCGGACCGGAAGGTTCGATTTTGATTCACAGCGTGCCGTATCAAAAAGTGGGGACGGAAAAACAATATGACCGGCTGGAGGCGTTGGGCGTTGAGCCGGTCTCGAATGGCTGCATCCGCATTTCGCCGGAGGATGCGGCGTGGCTCAAACAATGGAATCCCGTGGGCGTGCCAATTGAAATTACGCGCTGGTCGGGAAAAATTTCCGCCCCGGCGGAGTGACATCATCAAAAAAATACAGGCGCACAGTGCAGGTGTGCCGCAAAAAAACAGAGGATGACCATGATAGACAATGAACCACGGGGACATTTGGCGCTCGATTTGGTGCGCGTGACCGAGGTTGCCGCGCTGGCGGCGGCGCAATTTATGGGCACGGGCGATAAAAATGCGGGCGACCAAGCAGCAGTCAATGCGATGCGCGCCGCGTTGGGGGTGCTGGTGATGGATGGCAAAATCATCACCGGGGAAGGTGAAAAAGACCACGCGCCGATGCTGTATGCCGGGGAAATTGTGGGCAATGGCAATCCCCCGACGGTGGATTTGGCGGTTGACCCCGTTGAAGGGACGAATCTGCTGGCGTTGGGGCGGGGCAATGCCATCTCGGTGATTGCGCTCACTCGGCGCGGTGGTATGTGGGACCCCGGACCCTCGCTTTATATGAAAAAACTGGTGGTGGATAAACGGGCGCGCAGTGTCATCGACATCAATGAATCTCCGGCGGAGAACCTGCGACGCATCGCAGCGGCGCTTGACCGCCCGGTGAAAAAGCTGACGGTGTTTGTGCTGGATAAACCGCGCCACGCCAACCTGATACGGCAGATTCGGCGGGTGGGGGCGCGGGTATCGCTGCAAACCGACGGGGATGTGGCGGGCGCGCTGCAAGCCGCCATCCCCGGTACGGGGGTGGATGTGCTGATGGGCATCGGCGGCACACCGGAGGGGATTATCACGGCGGCGGCGGTGAAGGCGCTCGGCGGGGAGTTGCAGGCACAATGCGCCCCCCAGAGCGACGACGAAGCCGCGCGGGTCAAAGCGGCGCTCGGCGCAAACTGGCATACGGTTCTCACGGCAGATGACCTCATCACCGCCGACGATGCGTTTTTCGCCGCCACCGGCATCACCGATGGTCCGTTGCTGGAAGGCGTCCACTTCGACCGCCCCGGCGGCGTGACCACCCATAGCATGGTCATCCGCGCCAAAACGGGCACAATTCGGTACATCAAAGCGATTCACCAATCTCAAAAAATGTCGCGCGTGCGCGATGGGGTGTGGCAGACTTAACAAAGGCGTAGGGTAAAAGTATCGTAAATTCCGGGGAAATCCCTTGACTTTTGGGGTGCGTGCGGGTATCATGTAACCAAGTTAGTCAACACAGTAATCGTCGAAAGGAGGACCTATAGGGGTGATAGAAGGAAGTCACATTCGGCGAGCTAGAGGTGGTGGCGATTGATTGAGGCGGTGCAGTAGTCCGCAAAACTCTAACCGGTCAAAACGGTGGATGGTCGCACTTCTAGTGAGCCAACCGTTTTAGATGTCAAACATGAAGCGAGAGCCTGAACATTGTTCAGGCTCTTTTTTGGTTTTAAATACCCTTGACAATTTCCCGAAATAAGTGTATCATTGTTATAGACTGACTGGTCAGTCTATAACAAATTCAGAACAGGGAGGAACCATGGCAAGCTTAATCATTCTGTTGATTATCTGGACTGTGTTGGGAATTGTGATTGGTTTTGTCGCCGGAAGCATCTTCAAAGGGAAACGCCCCTACGGCTTAACCGGCGACCTCATCGCCGCGCTGGCATCTGAGCTGGGTGTCGGGTTGGCGGATTGGTATTTTGTCCCCAAACTTTTCCCGGACATGGCGCGCGGGTTGGTGTTCGGCGCGGCGTTGGTAGAGCCGTTGCTCACCGCGTTGATTGTCCTGTGGCTGATGCGCTACTTCAAAAACCGATAAACGGAGCGAACAATGACCCCTCCATCCGTGAGCAGAGAAGAACGCCGCGCTCAAATCTTAACGGCGGCAATCGCATGTTTTACCCAAAAAGGCTACCACCGCACCACCATGGACGACATTGTTGCCGCCTGCGGATTGAGCAAAGGCTCGCTGTACTGGCACTTCAAAAATAAAAAAGATGTGCTGGTCAGCGCGACGAAGTGGTATTTTGACCAGTTGGCGGGCAATTTGATGCCGATGCTGGAAAGCCGGTCATCGGTGATGGAACGTTTGGAACTGATGCTGACGACATTCGCGCAAGTTATGGATGCCGATAATTCCATCTTTCGGGTGTTCATCGATTTTTATGCCGAAACCCGTCACGACCCCGAAATTGGACAGATGGCGCGTGATTTGATGCTCCCCTATATTGAAATGATCACCCGGCAGTTTCAATTGGGCGTCGATAATGGCGAATTGAAGCCGGTCAATCCCCAACATATGGCAATTGCGCTGATGGCAACGTTTGACGGGCTTTTTTTGTACCAGATGATTCTGGGCGATGATTTTGAATGGCGGCAAATTGGCGAAGAATTTGGCAGGATGGTTTTGGGCGGCATCCGCGCCGAAAAATAGGTGAAACTCATGGATTTGGTGAAAACATACGCCGTGATGACAAAAGAAATCCGGCATATTTTCCGAGACCGCACCACCGCATTGATGCTGTTGTTGATCCCGGTTTTTCTGATGATTGTTTTCTCGTATTCGATGGCGGTGAACGTGAAAAACGTTCCCATCAGCCTGATGAACACTGACCGGGGCGAATTATCGCGCGAATTCATCGCCGTACTGTCGAACAGCAACGATTTGGTCATCGGTCCGGCGGCGGAAAATTACGCGCAGGCGGAAGCATGGTTCGACCGCAGCCGCATCAAAGCGTTGGTGGTCATCCCCCCCGATTTCACCGAAAAACTCACCGCCGGGCGAGCGGCGGAAATTCAGGTGCTGGTGGACGGCACCGACCCCACCACCGCCGAATTCGCCATCACCCACATTTTGAGCCGCAGTCAGGCGTGGGGCTATCAGGTGGCAACCAAAACCTTCAGCCGCCAGCCCGCCAGCGGCGAGCTGTCGCTCATCAAAACCCCCATTGATTTGCGGGTGCGCACGTGGTACAACCCCACCCTCAACAACCAAATCGGCATCATTCCCGCCTTGCTGGCGCTGGTGCTCAACCTGCCCGCGGTAGCGGTACTCGGCGCCATCGTCCGCGAAAAAGAACTGGGCACGCTGGAAGGCATTTTCGCCACCCCGTTGGGGCGCGCCGAGCTGCTTGTGGGGAAAGTTATTCCGTACATTGCCACCGGGTTGGTGAGCGCCGTGCTGTGCGCCATCGCCGCCGTGGCGATTTTCGGTGCGCCATTTCGGGGGAGTCTGGCGCTGTATCTGCTCTTGACGGCGGATTTTTTCCTCGCCTCATTTGCGATGGCGCTCTTCATCGCCACCTTCCTCAATTCGCAGGCAGCTGGTTCGCTGGTGGGATTTCTCTTCTTCCTGTTTCCCGGTTTTTTCCTCAGCGGTATTTTCTTCCCGGTGTCCGCCTTCCCGGATTTGGTGAAAATGGACGCGGCATTTCTGCCATCCACCCCGTTCGTCGCCATCATTCGCGGGTTGATGGTGAAAGGGCAGGGGTTGGGTGCGCTGTGGAATCCCGCCCTGATGTTGTTTGGTACCGGAATAGTGATGACCGTGTTGGCGGTTGTCGCTTTCAAAAAACGGATTGCCTGAGGTTGCTCCATGGGGTATCGTATTTGGACGCTGATTACAAAAGAACTCATCCAACTGTGGCGTATGCCCGCCGTGGTGCTGATGGTGATATTCGGACCGCTCACTGAAATGTCGATGGTGGCATGGTCAACCGCCGCCCCCATCGAGCATTTGCCCACCGCCGTGGTAGACCTCGACCGCACGGCGGCGAGCCGTCGGTTGTTGGGGAAACTCTCCACCACCAAAGTGTTTGATTATGAATTCGTGCTGGATGATGTGAACGGCATCACCCCCCTCATTGAAGCCGGCGACGTGGTGGGGGCAATTGTCATCCCGCAGGGGTATGAGGAAAGATTGAGCGCCCCCATCGGCGAGTCGGCGCAGGTCGGCTTCTTTTTGGACGGCGCAGACCCGGTGGCGGCGGGCGCGGCGCTGGCGGCATTGCGGGGAACGGTGGAAACCGAAAACGCCCGCATCTTCAAGCGGTGGGTGGGCGATGAGGCATTCTCGGCATTTGTGCCCGTGCAAACCCGCTTGCGGGTGCGGTTCAATGAAGAATTGAAAAAATCCATCTATACCGTCCCCTCCGAACTGGGATTGATCCTGTTCGCCATCGCCCTGATAATCGCCTCCATCACCATCGCCCGCGAGCGTGAACTCGGCACGCTGGAACAATTGATGGTCACGCCCACCCGCCGGTTCGAGCTGATTGTAGCGAAAGCCATTCCGCCCATTCTGATGAGCTACATTTCGTTTATTTTGATGATGCTGGTGGCAATGTACGGTTTTGGCGTGCCGATGCGCGGCTCATGGGTGTTGTTGCTCGGTTCTGCCAGCATCTTCCTGTTTGTGGAATTGAGCATCGGGCTGATGATTTCCGCATGGTCAAGCAATCAAATGCAGGGGATGCTCGGCGCGATGTTGTGGGTGATGACCGAATTTTTCTTTTCGGGCTATGGCGTGCCTGTGGAAAATATGCCCATTGCCCTGCAAAAAATGGCGCAGGTGTTCCCCATTTACCATTGGATGATTATCTTCCGCGCGATTTTGTTGAAGGGCGTGGGTATAACGG
>CAZMXX010000130.1:0-9391 GCA_964570315.1 uncultured Anaerolineaceae bacterium
ACCGACGTAAGGTCGGTGATCTCGTGCCCATCGTCCTCACGTGCGATCGTCCGTTCATCCGGCTGTACTTATCACGCACGATGTCCCTCGACCCCGGCGGCGTGGCAGACCAATGGGCCGCAGGCGGCAGTGTCTTCACCGCCACACACACCGCATTTAATGCCAAAACGGTTTACACCGCCACCGTCAGCGCCAGCGATGCCGCACTGAATGCGATGACCGCGCCGGTTGAATGGTCGTTCACCAGCGCGAATAATCTTGTTTACCTGCCGCTGATTATGAAATAACACAACCGCTGAACACACACAACGCCCGTTCATCTTTTCAGGTGAGCGGGCGTTCTGCTTTTGACGGGAAACACATTTTCCGCACGCCCCACTCCACCATCCACCTCGTTTCTGGTACAATATTTGCGGGAACTGTCCTATTTTATATACCAACGGTGTTTTTATGAACGAAAGCACGGAGGAAACAATCACCCGCCGTAAGGAGCCTGTACAGGCAATGCTCACCGATGCAACTTTGCTAACCCGGCTGAAGTCCGGCGATGCTCACTCATTTGAAACCCTTTTTTTTCGCCATTATGACCGCGTCTATGGCATTTTATACCGTCTGCTGGGTAACCGCGTCGATGCGGAGGATGTAGCACAGCAAGTCTTCATCAAGCTTTACCGCAGTCCGCACACCATCTCGCTGACCGGCAATGATAGCTCGCTGGCGGCATGGCTCTACCGGGTGGCGGTGAACACCGGCTACAACACCCTGCGCAGCCGGAAACGCCGCCAAAAATGGTATCAGATATTCAACCGGCAATGGACATCAGCGCAATCGTCATCCGAGACCCCGGCGCAAGCGGTGGAAATTGCTGCCACGCAGGCACAGGTGCGGCAAATTCTGGCGAAGATGAAACCCCGCGACGCGAAACTTCTGCTGTTGCGGCACAGCGGTCTATCGTACAAAGAATTGGCAGCAACATTGAACATCGCCCCCGGTTCGGTGGGGTCTTTGCTCACCCGCGCGGAACGTGCTTTTGAAAAACAGTACCGGCTGGCATTTCCGGCAGAGGAGTATCCCGATGGAAATTAACGACGCAACATTGCAGGCATTTTTGGATGGGGCACTGTCCCCCGGCGAACACCGCCGCGTGTCCGTCGCCATCGAAGAATCGGCGGAACTGCGAGCGCAATTGGCGGTGCTGGAAGCTCGGCGGGCGTGGGTTTCCGCGCAGATGGATGCTGTCGCCCCCCACACTCGCCCCGACTCCGCCCGCGCGTGGCAACGGTGGCAAACGGAAAACGTTCCTCATTCGGGAAGACCATCATTCAACAAAAGGATAGGACAGGTTATGAAAACTTCATTTTTTAAACGTTACCAACCCGCACTCACCGCAATGGCACTGGTGGCAGTACTGGCGATGTTGTTCAGCTTTGCGCCGGTACGCGCCACCGCAGGCAACTTTTTGCAGATTTTCCGCGTCAGGCAGATAAAAGTTGTGCCGGTTGATGTCTCACGAATGGAAACGTTAGCCAACAACCCCGACCTGAGCGCATTGCTGGAGCAATTTAGCCCGGAAACCTCAATGGATGCCGGCGGCAAAGAACCGCAGGAAGTGCCATCGGTGGCGGATGCCGAGCGCATCGTGCCGTTCCGGGTGCGCGTGCCGAAAGGCGTCGGCACACCGACGCGGATATATGTCTCCCCGCAAACCATCGCCACCATGAAACTCGACCGGGATTTGCTGGCGGCAATCTTCGAAGCGGCAGACATCCAGGTTGATTTACCCGCATCGCTGAACGACACCCCGCTCATCATCACCAAGCCGGATACGGTTATGATGGATTGGGCGGCGGATGGCAATAGCTTGAACTTCATCCAGATGCCGACCCCGCGCATCGAATACCCCAACGACCTCGACCTGAATGCGCTGGGCGTTGCCGGATTGCAGTTAGCCGGGCTGTCAAAAGTGGAAGCGGAAGCGCTCGGCGCGACCATTGATTGGGCGAACACGCTGGTTCTGCCCATCCCCACCGATGCCGATATGAGCTACCGCGAGGTGACCATCAACGGCGGGCAAGGGCTGGTTTTCACCAATACCGGCGCAACTGATGATAAATCGGCGCTGATGTGGCAGACCGACGGGATGAGCTTCTTCATCGTCGGGAATTATACTGCCGATGAACTCATTTTGCTGGCGGAATCGGTACGGTAACATTTCAAGAAGGTCGGCGCGGCACAAACGCCGACCTTCCCACCCCAAACAACGGCTATGACACCCATGACCACACAATCATCACCTGCAATTGAAACGCTTCACCTGCGCAAAAAATACGGCGCGACCATCGCCGTGCGAGATTTGTCGCTCACCGTTCCGCACGGCGAAGTTTTCGGCTTTTTGGGTCCCAACGGCGCGGGAAAATCCACCACGGTGAAAATGCTGCTGGGGCTGGTTGCACCCACCGGCGGCGAAGCGCAACTGTTCGGCGAATCGCCGCAATCCGCCGCCGTGCGCGAACGCATCGGTTTTCTGCCGGAACATTTCCGCTTCCATGAGTGGCTCAAAGCGGATGAATTTCTGACTCTGCACGGCAAATTATACCGGATGACCGCCTCGGATTTGGCAACCCGCATTCCTGAACTGCTGGAACTGGTGGGGCTGACCCGCGCCGCACACCGGCGGTTGAGCGAATTTTCAAAGGGTATGCTCCAACGGGTGGGGCTGGCGCAAGCCATGCTCAATCGTCCCTCACTGATATTTCTGGATGAGCCGACCTCCGGGCTTGACCCGCTGGGGCGGCGGCTGGTGCGCGACATCATCGCCCATTTGAAAGCGGAGGGCACAACCGTATTTCTGAATTCGCACTTTCTCAGTGAAGTGGAAGTGACCTGCGACCGGGTGGCGTTCATCAACCATGGGCAGGTTATCCACACCGACACCATGGCAAACTTGCTCCGCCGCACCACCGAAGTGACCCTCCGCGCCGAGCCGCTCTCCGCCGAACTGCTGGCATCGCTGGAACAGATGGGGCATCACATTCACCGGAATGGCGACGCCGTGACGCTGCTGGTTGACAACCCCCAAAGCGTCCCGGACATCGCGCGGATGGTGGTCGGTTTGGGGGCAAAACTGCACGAATTGCACCCGCGCCAAACATCGCTGGAAGATATTTTCGTCAACATCATCGGGCAGGCAGAAGGAGACGGCGCATAATGGGCACGGTCACAATCACCGCACTCACTTTCCGCGAAGCGTGGCGCAAGAAATTATTTTGGCTGGCGTTGGGGCTGGGGCTGGCATTTCTGGTGCTGTTCGCCATCGGCTTCAATCTCATTTTTCAGGAAATCACCACCAACTCGCGTGAAGCCCGGCAGGGCGGCGCGGCGCTGAAAATTTTAGAAACGCAGGTGAGCGGCATTTTCCTGCTGCTGGGGCTGTATGCCGTCAATTTTTTGGTGGTGATGATGGCGGCGCTCACCAGTGTGGGGAGCATCGCCGGAGAAATCAGCTCGCACACCATTCAAACGCTGGCATCAAAACCGATTCGGCGCTGGGAAATTGTGCTGGGGAAATGGTTCGGCTTGGGCGCAATGCTCATCGTCTATACCCTTTTTATGGCGGGCGGATTGATTCTGGTCATTTACCTCAAAACCGGGTACACGCCCCCGCACATCATTTCGGGGCTCAGTTTATTGGTGTTGGAAGGATTAATCGTGCTCAGCGTATCAATCTTTGGCGGCACAGTCCTTTCCACACTGGCAAACGGGGTGATGGTGTTCATGCTGTACGGCATCGCTTTTGCGGGGGGCTGGGTGGAACAGATTGGCGGTATGATGAACAGCGAAACGGCGGTGCAAGTGGGCATCGTCGCCGGCTTGATTATGCCCAGCGAAGTGATGTGGCGTGCGGTGGCGGGCGTGATGCAACCCTCGCTGGTGCGGGAGATTGGTTTCACCCTCTTCACCGGCGGCAGCGCTCCCAGCCCCGCTATGATAGCGTATGCGGGGCTGTATCTGCTGGCATTCCTGGGGTTGGCAGTGTATAAATTTCAAAAGCGGGATTTGTGAGCCGGCTCGGAAGCAAATGCCCGTGTCCGTTCAATTGACTTTTGGGGATGCAGGTTTGCGCAGATGTAAAATGTATCCGCAATTACCGGTTGAGCCTAAACTTTTTACGGGATAGGACTTTCGCAGTTAGGAGATTTCAGCCACGAATTTTCACAAATGACACGAATTAAGGCAAAAAATCAGTGAAATTCGTGAGAATTTGTGGCTAAGTTTTTGTTCGCTTGTTGAAATGCGTAAGCCCTACGGGAAACAAAACGGAGGGACACGGTGCATCGTGTCCCTCCGATAGTTTTACCAACGCCGTCGATTTATAAGTTTTCGGCGTGCGTCGCCAAGTAATTAGCAACACCATCGGCGCTTTCCTGCATCCCCGCTTCGCCTTTTTGCCACCCGGCGGGGCAAACTTCGCCGTATTGTTCGTGATACTGCATCGCGTCCACCACGCGCAACATCTCATCCACATTCCGCCCCAGCGGCAGGTTGTTCACCACCTGATGCTGGACGATGCCTTCCGCGTCAATCAAAAATGATGCGCGCAACGCCACGCCGTCGGGATGTTCCACCCCGTACGCGCGGGTAATGGCGTGCGTGATGTCGGCAACAATGGGGAACCGCACTTCGCCGATACCCCCTTTATCCACCGGCGTATTGCGCCACGCCCAGTGAGTGTATTGCGAATCAACGGAAACGCCCACAACCTGCACCCCACGTTCCTCAAACTGCTCAATCCGATGGTCATGGGCAATAATTTCAGTGGGACAAACAAAGGTGAAATCGAGGGGCCAGAAAAAGAGTACCACCGGCTTTCCTCGCAGGTCGGACAATTTAAAGTTTTCGTTGATGCTGCCATCGGGCATTACTGCCGGGGAGACAAAATCGGGGGCTTCTTGTGCAACTAAAACGCTCATAATTCAATATTCCTTTCGTCATTTAAATTTGGTCGGATAATTTATTTTGCGCTACAATATGTGAGTTATCGAAAGCCGAAGAAATTTATACCTTGTGCCACTCAATCCGTCAAATCTTATTGCCGAATTTGACCGCCGGCACGCACATTAAGGGAGTTTCCGATGAAAGCCGCTATTTATGAGCGTTTCCAGCATCCATTATCCATCCAATCGGTTCCGGAGCCCGTTTTGCCCGACACAGGCGTGATTGTCAGCGTGAAGGCAAATGGCATCTGCCGCAGTGATTGGCATGGGTGGATGGGGCATGACCCGGACATCATCCTGCCGCATGTCCCGGGGCATGAACTCGCCGGGGTGATTGAGGCGGTGGGAAAAGATGTGCGGCTGTGGAAACCGGGCGACCGCGTGACCGTGCCCTTTTCGATGGGTTGCGGACACTGCGACCAATGTCTGTCGGGCAATCAGCAAATTTGCGACCACTATTTTCAGCCGGGGTTCACCGCATGGGGGTCTTTTGCAGAATACGTGGCGCTGCCATACGCCGATGTGAATCTGGTGCGCCTGCCGGAAGCGCTTGATTTTGTGGACGCCGCCAGTCTCGGCTGCCGATTTGTGACCGCCTTCCGCGCAGTGGTCATTCGCGGGCGTGTCGGCGGGGGCGATTGGGTGTCGGTGTACGGGTGCGGCGGCGTGGGGCTTTCGGCGGTGATGATTGCCAACGCGCTGGGGGCAAACGTCATCGGCGTGGACATCAACCCCGATGCGCTGAAACTGGCGAAAGCCGTGGGCGCGGTACATACCCTCAACGCCCGCGAAGTGGACGACATCCCCGCCGCCATCCACGAACTGACACACGGTGGCACGCACGTCTCGCTCGATGCGCTGGGTAATCGGGAAACCAGCCGCAACTCGATTCTATCGCTGCGGAAACGGGGGCGGCACGTGCAAGTCGGGCTGATGCTGGCAGACGACAGCAACGCCCCGCTGCCGATGGCGGAAGTCATCGCCCGCGAATTGGTACTGATTGGCAGTCACGGTATGCAGGCGCACAGCTACCCGCAACTGCTGGATATGGTGCTGGCGGGCAAACTCCAGCCGAAAAAACTCGTCAGCCGCACCGTACCGTTGGAAGACGGCATCCACATTCTGGAAACGATGGACACCTTCCAGCACAGCGGCGTCGCGGTGATTGATTCGTTTTAGCGGGGGTGCGGGCGTGTATCGATTGTTTTTGTGGGCTAACGTTCAAAGTGTGGCGATTGCGGGTATTGAAACTAACTTTGCAAACCAAACCAACCGCAATTACTCCCCCGACACGTTAACGAACCCGGCTCAGCACAATTCGACTGCATTTGGATTGTTGGGCGACGTTTCAGATGAGCGAATATCAAGTACCTTTGTTGAGTAATGGAAGATATATCTGGTATGGCCAAGTCCAATTACGTGATTTCCAATGGTATGGTTCAATCTCTATAGTATCTCCTCCGTATTTTGGCACAAAAGAATTAAACGTCCAAGAAGGAATTACCTGATACCACGAATTACTTGGGGTGCCTTCTTGATAAATGATGTTATCAAAAGAAACAAAGTTAGGCAATACATCTCCCATTTCACTTTCGCTGTATGAAAGTTCTGCACTCCATTGTGCTTCAGATGCACCTTGCGTGGGGTGTGTCCATCCCATTTGAGAAGCAGTAAATTGACGTAAAACAGTCCCATTATCTACAAGCCACCATGATATTTCTCCCGTAGTCGAATCACGCATACTCAAAATCATATAAGTATGTGTTGTTGCAGGCTCGTAGGGAATGGAAACATCAACAGGAGGCGCACCTTGATGATGATATTGATACCAAAAATGTGCATTTTGGTAGGTTGATTTTTTTTCCCAGCCAAATTGAAGCCATTCTTCAGGACCAGGTCCTACCACCATAATCCACTCATCTGTAAAAGAATCTGGTCTATTCAAACAACCTAAATGTGGCGTACCATAACTAATGTCTGCGGCTATACCATAAATGAAGCTCCCTGACATAGGATACTTGGCCGCACCCTGATGCGGCGCACCTATTGGCGTACCACAATCAGCATAAATTGATATTTTCATAAACAAAAAGAATATAAATGCCACAAATATGAAACTGACAGGAATAAGGTATCGTCGCATCACGGGGTCTCCTCTATTGTCGATGGAGTCGAACTACTCTCGTCTATATAAGATCGTCCTTCGCCAATCACTTTTCCCGTTGTTGCGTCAATTTCAAATCTTTCAGCATTGAACTGCACCACAACTTCTCTTCCAACAGGTCCGCGTGTCTCCTGCCACGGGGGTAGATGCAAAAAAACTATCCAAACAGGCAGTTGGGGAGAGAAGCGTAAGTCTCCAGTAGTTCCCGCGTCGGTATCCCCGTGAATTGTTAGTTTGGTTGTAATTGTTAAATTGCCACTTTTTTTCAAATCGTAAAAACGTGGGCTTTGATTTATCGCGATATTGACTGCTTGTTTGTCTGAAATGATGGCAACATTAGGAATTACGGTAGGCGGAATAGGTATAACAAGGGTTGGTAATGGGACAGTTGGCAGAACAGAACTTGATGTAGGGAGAATAATTGGCGAAGAAAATTGCGTCAACGTCGGGGTGTCGGTTGGCGTAGGAATATCTTCCTCAATCGGTGATTGGAAAGTAGATGGTTGCTCATCTGCCGGATTGATTCCTTTTAGTGTCAACGCCAACACAATCCCCACACCTATGATAACCAAAACACCGATAATATTGCCCACTGTATTGAAAATTCTCTTCATAAAATACCTCATTTCTCAAGAAATCATATAGTTGCCCAACAATTGATGCAGCGGAACGCTCCGTCCGAAAAACTTTCGATAATCCAATGCTATCATATCTTTTCCCAAATGTAAAAGCATGCCCGAAAAACCGCTACAAAACAAAAAAGCCCTCACAGCGCGGCGAGGGCCTTTTTCTGCGCTTTGGTGAGTTTGCCGACCACCAAAGCATACGACATATCCATCATGCCGCGCAGGGTGTCGTCCGGCACATCCCCGCCGAGGATGACGGTGTTCCAGTGTCTTTTGTTCTGATGATACCCCGGTATGACCGCCTCATATTCCGCCCGCAGGGTGAGTGCCAAATCGGGGTCGCATTTGAGGTTCACCCGCAACGGCGATTCCGTGTGCGCCACCAGCGCGAACATTTTCCCCATCACTTTGAACACCAGCACCTCCGGTCCGAAGGGCATTTCCTCCGTCGCCCCTTTTTTTGCCAGCAGATGTTCCCGTATCTCCGATAGTGTCAGCTCGTTCACGGTCGGTCATTCCCTTTTGCGCCACGCAGGGTCACCAGTGTCATTTCCGGGGGGCAGAAAAGCCGCAGGCGCGGCGCGCTCAATCCTTCCAGCCCGATGCCGCGACTGACATACAAGGTAGTGCCGTTTTCGTCATAGCGTCCCATTTCATACCGTTTGCCGGTGCTGGCGCTGGTGATAATCGCGCCAAAGCCCGGCAGACGCACTTGCCCGCCGTGCGTGTGTCCGCACAGGTACAGATTCACATCGAATTTCTGCACGAAAGGCATCAACTCCGGCGAATGGTACAGCAGAACGGTCACGCCCGCATCAGTGGGGAGATGCGCCACCAATTGCGAAAATTGATGCTCGTCAAATGTCATATCATGCGTGCAGTCCATCCCCAGCAGCGTCACCCGCCGTCCGTCGCCCAAATCCAGTGGATGGACATCGTGCCGCAAAAGGGTGATGCCGGTATCATCGAAATGGTGGGCGGCAACATCCGGCAAATCGACGGGAGGACTGCCCAGCACGGCGAAGACACCGTGCGGCGCGTGAATTTTTTTCAGGAATGCCCGCACCTGCGCCACCGATTCGGGGTCGTTGTTGTATGACAGGTTCAGAAAATCGCCGGTGATGACAATGAGGTCGGGCTGAGCGGCGGCAATCAGCGCCAGCACCCGCTCTTCCCGCCGGGTGAGCCGCTCCACGTGCAAATCGCTGATGTGCAGCATGCGCACGGGCGGGGCATCGGCGGGCAACTGCGGCGCAGAGACATCCACGGTGGAAAGTTCGAGCCGGTGGGGTTCAATGACCATCCCCCAAAAATATGCCGCCGAGCCGACCGCCTGCAATCCGGCAAACAGCCCCAGCCCGGCAACGATGTTCCATCGTGCCAGCGCCAGCGATGCCGCCAGCGCCAGCAATCGCGGTATCATCATCACCAAAAGTTGCGGCTCAAGATGTCCGAATGAGATTTTTTTGAGGGGCAGCGCCCACAGCAATATCCCGTCGAGCAAAACTGCCGCCACAAAAATGGCAGTTCCCGCCACCGCCACCGCAGGCGCAACCACTTCCCACAGCGCGAAAATCAGGCGGAACATCACCAGCAGCGTCAGGGCA
>CAZMXX010000131.1:0-9366 GCA_964570315.1 uncultured Anaerolineaceae bacterium
TTTCACCCTCTAAACCTACTTTCTGCTACTTGACATTTCACCGTATCGCTTTTTGGTACAATTATAATTTACCCGCCCAAGTAGGCTTCTTTTACGGCAGGATTGGCGAGTAATTCAGCCGAATCACCTTCCAGCACAATTTGCCCGCTTTCCAGCACGTAACCCCGTTGAGCGAATTTCAACGCAAGCCGAGCATTCTGCTCTACCAAAAGAATGGTGGTGCCCTCTTCATTGATTTTCTTCAGCGCATCGAACATGTCCATCATCAGCAGGGGCGCCAACCCCATCGACGGTTCATCGAGCAGCATGATTTCTCTGCCGCTGATGAAAGCGCGTCCCACCGCCAGCATTTGCTGTTCGCCGCCGCTGAGTGTTTCCGCTTTTTGCCATTTCCGTTCTTCCAACCGGGGGAAAACGGAGAACACCCACGCCATATCGTCCTGAACGGCGGCGCGGTTTTTTCTGGCAAACGCAGACAGCACCAGATTTTCTTTCACGGTTAAATTGCCGAAGATATGTCTGCCTTCCGGGACATGCGAAATGCCCAGTTCGCTGACGATTTTGTCGGCGGGATAGTTTACCAGATTTTTTCCATTATAGACAATTTCCGACCCCGCATCCGCCTTCACCATGTTGGAAATGGCGCGCAAAGTGGTGGTTTTGCCCGCGCCATTCGCACCGATGATGCAGACGATTTCGCCCTTTTGAATGTTGAACGAAATGCCGTGCAGGGCTGTAATTTTTCCATATGAAACGCGAAGATTTTTTACGGATAGCATCAGGTGTCCAAGTCCTTCCCCAAATACGCTTCAATCACCAGCGGGTTGTTTTGGATTTCATCGGGTGTGCCTTCGGCAATCACTTCGCCAAAGACGAGCGTCTGCACCCGGTCGCACAGTTCCATCACAAATTTCATGCGATGTTCAATCAAGAAAATCGCCACGCCCAGCTCCTTATGGACGTGCCGGATGATAGCCATCATTTCCTTCAATTCTTCCGGATTCATCCCGGCGGTGGGTTCATCCAAAAACAGGATTTTCGGGTTGGTTGCCAACGCGCGCGCCATTTCAATGCGGCGCAGAATGCCATAGGGCAGGTTGGTGACGTTTTGGTCGGCGAATTTGTCTGCCCCCACTAATTGTAGCAGATGGTAGCTTTTTTCTTCAATTTCCGCTTCCTGTTTTTGCCGCAGCGCCGTGCCGAAGAATGCGCCCACCAAACCATAGGTGATGTGCGCGTAGCTCGCCATGTTGATGTGTTCCAGCACCGACATGTGCCGCCACAGACGCAGGTTTTGAAAGGTGCGCCCGATACCCATCGCAGCGATTTCATGCGGCGATTTGCCGATGAGGCTCACGCCGTTGAGGGTGGCTTCGCCTTCGGTGGGGGTGTGAACGCCGGTGAGCAGGTTGAAGATGGTGCTTTTGCCCGCGCCGTTGGGTCCAATCAATCCCCGAATTTCGCCCGGTTCAATTGAGAGGTTGTAATTGTAAACGGCGCGCAAGCCGCCAAAGTAATGCGTCATATTTTTAACGTGTAACAGGGTCATAAATCACCTCGGTTTCCGGTTATTCTTTGGGCGCAATAATTTGATGCACGTCAAATTCTTTGAACGCCACCAAACCGGTGGGGCGGAAAATCATAATCAGTATCAGCAAAACGGGGATGATGATCCATTTGAAGATTTCCAGCGGGCGCAATGCTTCGCTGAGCAGGTTGAAACCCACCGCGCCGACGATGGAACCGTACACGGAGTTCAAGCCGCCAAAGTACACCATCGCCAGCACTTCCGCCAGTTTTTGAATGCCGAAGGTGCTGGGGTTCACATAGCGCAACACGTGGGCGAACAATCCGCCGCCCACACCTGCCCAGAATGCCGAGAACATGAACGCAACCATTTTGGTGCGGCGGGTGTTGACGGTCATCGCATCGGCGGCGATTTCATCGTCGCGCACGGCGTTCAGCGCTTTGCCCATGGTGGAGCGCACAAAATTGTTGATGACCCACACGCCTACCACCACCCAGATGAAGACGGTGGGCAGGTTCGCCCAGTCGGGTTGGCTGCTGAGTCCGCGCGGTCCGCCGACAAATTCCAGGTTTTCAATGAAACTTTTGATGATGAAGGTGAACGCCAGCGAAATGATAGCCAGATAATCGCCCCGGGTGCGGAACGACGGAATGGCGACCACCAGCGAGCCGATGGCGGCGATGATGCCCCCTAAAATCAGGCTGAACGGGAAGATAATCCAGCCCCAATTGCCGGTGAAGATTGCCGGACCAAAAAGGTTGTCGTTGACAAACAGGGAGACGGTGACTGCCGATGCGCCGTATGCGCCCAACGCCAAAAATCCGGGATGCGAGCAGGAGAATTCGCCCATATAGCCGTTGATGACGTTCAGGCTGAGGGTTATCAGCACGGAAATGAGGGTGAGCCGCAATACCAGATTGCGGTAGTCATTGATATTCCCCCAAATTTGCAGGGTGGCATAAAGCAACGTCAAATGAACAACAGTGGATACCAGCATGGGGTATCGCAATAATTGCGCGGCGAGTCTGTTGCCCAATTTGGTGGTCAGACGCGCAATCAGCCCGATGGGCAGAATGTATATCAGCAAAACGTAAACGATGACACCGGGGATGAGGAGTGGAGCTTTGAGGATAATTACCAATCCAAACAGTACCGGGACTTTCCCCAAGCCCAGCATGAAGGCAAGGGGTCTGCCGACGAGTTGTTCCAGAATGGCGGCAACCAGCGCGCCGGTGAGCCAACTGAGCATTGCCACGCGGGTGTATGGTTGCCGGAATGCTGCCAACCGGCGTTTGGTCGGTGCAGTGAAAGAATCTGTTTTTACAGCCATAGGTCATCCTTTTATGAAAGCACGGGGCAGTTACAGCCGCAGCCGTGCGCTGTATGCTTCGCCAAAAAGACCATGTGGACGGAAGGTTAAAATTACCAGAATGATGGAATATGCGATGAGGTCTCGGAAGGTGGACGGGAAGATGGTGGCAGTGAAAATTTCGATGAAACCGAGCAGGAAACCGGCGAATGCCGCGCCCAAAATTGAGCCGCGCCCGCCGAGAATGGCGGCGACAAAGGCTTTCCAGCCGATGAGAATACCCATGTACGGGTCGAGAATGGGATATGCTACGCCGTACAAAACCCCGGCGGCGGCCGCCAATGCCGACCCCAATCCGAAGGTCAGCGCGGCAATACGGTTGATGGGCACGCCCATGAGCGGAATGATGGCGAAATCATACGCCATAGCTCGCATTGCCATCCCCCATTTGGTGCGGGTGATGAACAGATGCAGCACCAGCATCAGAAAGAGGGCGACGGCGACAATCATGATTTTTTTGTTGGTGACGGTTACGCCGCCGACGGTATAGGTTTGGGTTTCGATGAGCGAGGGGAAGCTGAGCCGTTGCGCGCCGAGAATTGCCAGGTTGCCCGTCTCCAGAATGATGCCAATCATCAGCCCGGTGATGGCGGCAGAGGCGCGCGGGGCATCCCGCAGGGGACGATACCCGATGCGCTCAACCAGCACGCCGACGATGGAATTGAGCGCCATCGCAATGAGGACGGTGAGCAGCAGCACCAGCCAATTCGGGATTGCCAATATCCCCATTGTTGCCAATGAGAGCAAACCGGCGGCAACAAAAAAACCGAGATACGCGCCCACCATGAAAATATCGCCGTGGGCAAAGTTGAAGAGCATTAAAATGCCATACACCATTGAATACCCCAGAGCAATGAGCGCATAAAAACTACCCCATTGCAGGGCATTCACAATATTTTGGAAGAAAGAGTCCATCCTTTTTGCTCCTGTTATGTCGGGGGGCGATTCGATGGCGCTGAATCGCCCCCGTTTTTGGATGCAAATGATTTTATCGCCCCGTATGTTTTAGGGCGATGACAAGGTTTGTGGCATTACGGGCAGGCGGATTTATAGAATTCAAATTCGCCCGTGTCGCTGATTTTTACGATGACCGCGCATTTGGTGGGGTCGCCCTGGTCGTCGAAGGTCATATCGCCGGTGATGCCGGGGAAGTTTTTGATGTTTGCCAGCGCGTCACGGACACATTGGCGGTCTTTGCCGAGGTCACCGGTGATGGAACCGCAATCTTGAATGGCTTGCTTCAGCAGGTTGAGGCTGTCCCACGTCAGCGCGCCCACGTCGTCGGGCACGTAACCGTATTTGGCGTTGTAGCGGTCGATGAATTCTTTGGTTGCGCCGGTTGCGCCGGCGGCGGCGTAGTGGGTGCTGAAGAACGAGCCGTAGCAGTCGGAGCCGCAGAGTTTTACGGTTTCCGCCGAACCCCAGCTATCGCTGCCGATGATGGGACCCGTCCAGCCGAGTTCGTGCGCTTGTTGCACAATCAGTGCCACTTCATTGTAATATTGGGGGGTGAACAGCACTTCCGCGCCGGAGTTGATGATTTTGGTGAGCTGGGCGCTGAAGTCAGTGTCTTTGGTGGTGAAGCTTTCAAATGCCACCACCGAGCCTGCGCCGTGCAAATCTTCCCACGATTTTTTGAACACGTCTGCTAAGCCTTTGGGGTAATCGCTGGCAACGTCATACAGCACGGCGGCTTTGGTGAAGCCGAATTCGTCGGAGATGAATTTGGCGTCCACAACCCCTTGGAACGGGTCAAGGAATGCCGCGCGGAAAACCCACGGACGGTTGAGGGTGGTGTTCGGGTTGGTTGACCACGGACTCACCATCGGGGTTTTGTAGTTGTTGGCAACTTCACCGGCGGGAACGGCTTGTTTGGATGACTGCGGACCGACAATCGCCAGCACTTCATCCTGTGTGATGAGTTTGGTGTTGGCTTTGGTGGCGGAATCGGCTTTGGATTCGTTGTCTTCAATCACCAATTCGACCTGATATTTCTTGCCGCCAACATCCAGCCCGCCGGCTTTGTTGATGTCATCCAGCCACATTTCGGCGGCGAATTTTGTGCCTTCGCCCACTTTGGGGATGTCGCCGGTGAGAGGGGCGTTGATGCCGATTTTGATGGTTTGCGGACCGGATGAGCCACAAGCGGTAATTGCCACGGCGACAATTACAAATAATGCAACCAGTAACAGCAGATGAGATTTTCTCATGTTAATCCTCTCTTTTGTGTCGCTAAAAACCTTTCCATACTCCTCTGAGGGGAACCAAAAAGCAACCTTGTTCTGGTGGCATCACCTCCTTTTCGGGGAAAACATGACGGTTTGTTCAAATAAAACGCCGATAACTAAAATCCCGGTACGCCGGGGGGGCAGATGAGAGAAATATTCAACATAGGGCGGGTCACTGACACCATTGTCGGTGACTTCAACGTTGGGGTTGATTAAATGTTGTTTGATGATATTATAACCCTATGAAGATGTCAAATAATCGTTGTAATCAACCGCGCGTGGAGGGACGGCGATGCAAACCACAGCAAATTTTCTGACTTGGGCGGAAATTGATTTGGATGCGATTGTGCATAATTTACATGCCCTGAAAGCCCATGTGGGGCGGGACGTGCAAACGGTGGCAGTGGTCAAGGCGAATGCCTACGGGCATGGCGCCATTCCGGTGGCAAAAACCGCGTTGACCGCAGGCGCGGATTGGCTCGCGGTCAATCGGGTGGCGGAAGGGGTGGCGCTGCGCACGGCGAGAATCGACGCCCGAATTTTGGCGCTGGGCTATTGTATGCCCGCCGAGGCGGAATTGGCGGTGGCGCATCGCATCACGCCCACCGTCACCACCATGGCAACGGCGCGCGCGCTGACGGTCGCGGCGGCATCCGCTCCGCAGCCGTTTCCCATCCACATTAAAATTGATACCGGCATGGGGCGATTGGGGCTGTTGCCGGAGGAGGCGGTGGCGTTTGTGCGGGCGGTGCGGGCGTTGCCCGGTTTGCGCGTCGAGGGGATTTTCTCGCATTTTGCGGTGGCGGATGAACCCGACACCACTTTCAGCGCCCGTCAGCACCGTGTTTTCGGGGAGGTGGTGCGCGCCATTGAGCATGACAGCGGCGAGATTCCCATCAAACATTTGGCAAACAGCGCGGCGACGATGGCACTTGCCCCCGCGCATTTTCAGATGGTGCGGCTGGGCATTGCCCTGTACGGCTTGCCGCCGTCGCAGGCGATTGATTGGGCGGTTGAGCTGCGCCCGGCAATGACGCTGAAAACCCGGATTGCGCGGGTGCGCACCCTGCCCGCCGGGGCATCGGTGGGGTATGGCAGAACGTTCATCACTGCCGCGCCCACGCCGATTGCGCTGGCGGCGGTGGGCTATGGCGACGGCTATCCGCGCCTGTGTTCCAATCGCGGCGCGATGCTGGTGCAGGGCAAACGCGCGCCCATCGCCGGGCGGGTGTCCATGGATCAAACCTCGCTGGACGTGAGCGGGATTGAGAATGTGCGCGAAGGGGATGTGGCGGTGGTTTTCGGCAGGCAGGGGGAAGCGGAAATTTCGGCGGATGAGGTAGCCGGTTGGGCGGAGACCATCAATTATGAGATTGTGACCGGCTTGGCGGCGCGTGTGCCGCGCGTGTATGTGGGGCAGGCGGCAAATCAGTTGGACATCATATCCAAATAATCGCCCAGCGTGTCGGGACCCGGCAGCGCCACGCCATACAAATCGCGCACCAGTTTCGCCATGCGCCGGATGCGCTCCACAATAATTTGCCGTTGCGCTTTGATGGAGTTTTGGCGGATGATGGCATCTTCGGCGGTTCCATCTGCGCTGATTTCCCGATTGACCTCAAAAGTTAAGTTTTGAAGATACGTCCGCAACTGTTTGAACAGGCTGATGATTTGCCCCTCTGCCATGCGGAGCGAGAAATCGTCAATATTGGGCAGCAGCCGGTTGTTGGCGTGCGGATGCGTCTTCGCGTGGGGGGGGATTGCCACGGGCACGGGCGTGTCCGCGCCGTATTTCCCCCGCCGAATTTCAACAAAATGCTGGGCGGCGGCAAAAAGCCAGTGCAATTCCACACCGATTTTATCATGCAAAGCAACATTCATCGCCAATGGGGTGATGACGCGGGCAATCACCAGACGGCTGTATTTTTCGGCGGTGCTGGTGGATTTTTGTTTCCACGTGGAAAGGTACAGCGATTTTTCGCGCGGGGTGTTGAGGACGGTATGCAGCGCCTTTGCCAGTTTCGCAAAATTTTCCGTTGTGGCGTGCCCGTCAAAATCAAAATACTGGATGCCCACCAATTGATATTCCAGCGCGGCGGGGAGCGCGGTGTGTTCCCACACCACCGGCACCACCGTTTTGTTGCGCCGTTCCGCCAAATCAAGCTCTTTGCGCACGTGTTTGGAGTGAACTGCCGCCGGCGACAGCACCAGCAGAAAGATTTTGCAATCGGTGATGGCACGCACAATCGCTTCCCGCCATTGGTCGCCGGGGGGAATGTCCATTTGGTCGAACCATGCGGTCAGCCCGCGAGATTCCAATTGCCGATGCAGGGTTTTGACAAAGGCTAAATCTTTGCGGGAATAGCTGATGAAAATGATATGTTTGCTCATGGTTTGATTCAATGTGTGTCGTTGCCCCAAAATTTACAAATCGGGATGGTCGTGATGCCAGTCGGTGAGTTGCTCGTAAGCGTGTGCCGCCCGCAGAATCGCCGATTCGCCCAGTGCGGGACCCAATATCTGCAACCCGATGGGCAATCCGTCCGCAAAACCGGCGGGAACACTGATGCCGGGAATGCCCGCCAGATTCGCCATCACCGTGAAAATGTCGGTCAGATACATTTGCAGGGGGTCATCAATTTTCTGCCCCAGTTTAAAGGCGGTATCGGGGGTGGTGGGGGCGAAAATGACATCCACTTTTTCAAATGCCGCCGCAAAATCGCGCTGGATGAGGGTGCGCACTTTCTGCGCCTTCAAATAGTAGGCGTCGTAATAACCGGCGGAAAGGGCATACGTGCCGAGCATGATGCGCCGTTTCACCTCCGCCCCGAACCCGGCGGCGCGGGTTTCAAAATAGGTCTCCCACATCGAATCGGCGGGGACGCGCACCCCGTAGCGCACGCCATCGTACCGAGACAGGTTGGATGACGCCTCGGCGGTGGCGATGAGATAGTATACCGGAATGCCGAAATCGGTGTGCGGCAGCGAAATTTCCACCAACTCCGCCCCGTGACTTTCCGCCAGAATCAGCGCATTGCGAACGGCGGTATCCACCGCCGGATTCAATCCATCAATAAAATATTCTTTGGGCACACCGATGCGCAATCCGTCGAAACCGTTGCCGCGCCGCAACTCGGCGGGATAATCGGGCACGGGCGCGTCCAGGCTGGTGGCATCGTGCGGGTCGTGCCCGGCGATGGCTTGCAGCAGGATGGCGGCATCCGTCACCGTTTTGGTCATCGGTCCCGGTTGATCCAGCGATGAGCCGTGCGCAATCAGCCCGTACCGGCTGGCGCGTCCGTAGGTTGGTTTCAGCCCCACAATGCCGCAATACGATGCCGGTTGGCGGATACTGCCGCCGGTATCGGTGCCGAGTGCGCCCAGCGTTTCATTCGCGGCGACGGCGGCGGCGCTCCCGCCACTGCTTCCCCCCGGCACATAATCCATGTTCCACGGGTTGTGGGTGGGGTGAAAGGCGGAAAATTCGGTGGACGACCCCATTGTGAATTCGTCGGTATTTGTTTTGCCGATGATGATGGCGCCGGCGGCGCGCAATTTTTGCACCACCGTGGCATCGTAGGGGGGCACAAAATTTTTCAGGATTTTAGAGCCGCAGGTGGTGGTGACCCCTTTGGTGAGAATGGCATCTTTCACTGCAATGGGAATGCCGAGCAGGGGCGCATCGTCCCCGGCGGCGCGGCGGGCGTCGGCGGCGCGGGCGGCATCCAGCGCGGCATCTTCCTGCACGCTGATGTACGCCTGCACCACCGGCTCCACCGCAAAAAGGCGGGTGAGCACACTGTGCGTCAATTCCTCCGCCGAAATTGCCCCTTCGCGGAGCAACATTTGAGCGTCTTCAATGGTCAATTTGGCGAGTTCGGGCATGGGGTATCCTCAGGGAAGAATCGGTTTGACGCGGAAGCTGTCTTCAGCGGTGTCGGAGGCGTTCGCCAGCGCTTCCGCCGTCGAAAGTCCGGGGGCGAGTTCATCGGCGCGCATCACCGTGTGTCGGGGGATGGCGCTGGTGGTGGGCGGAACATCGGTGGTATCCAATTGTTGAATCGCTTCCGCATACAGCAAAATTGCCGAAAGTTGCTCCTGAAACAGCTCGGTTTCCGCGTTGGTCAGTTTCAGGCGGGCAAGGTGGGCAATATTCTCTACATCTGGTTTGGATAAGGTTGGCATGACAGAAAATCCAAACAAAACGGTACAGAGAGTAACACAAGTAGTAAAGGTAAGAA
>CAZMXX010000132.1:0-9349 GCA_964570315.1 uncultured Anaerolineaceae bacterium
CACCTCCACCCCCATGCGCGCTGCCTCGGTGGTCCGAGGGTGTGGAGAAGGGCGGCACGTCGTGCTCGCTGGTGGCGGCATGTCCGCGGAGAGGCAGGACGGCGCGCGGGACCTGATGCGGTTGGGGGCGGCGCAGTTGGCGGAACTCCCCGACGTCGCGCCCGTCACGCCCGATGTGCCCGTATTCACGCTGGAGGGCGACGATGCGGCATTCACGGTGACCAAACAGCCCGATGGCTATCATGTGGATGGCACGGGCGTTCAACGGCTGGTGTCGCAAACGTATTGGGACATGCATGAAGCGGTGGAGCGGGCGCAATTGCAGTTGGAAGCGATGGGGGTGCTGGCGGCGCTGCGGGAAGCGGGCGTGCAAGCGGGCGACACCGTATTTTTGGCGGATATGGAACTGGAGTGGATGTGGTAACGCTCGGGATTTTTGGCGGCACGTTTGACCCCGTTCACAACGGGCATCTGGCGGTTGCCGAAGCGGTGCAATCGGCGTTGGCGTTGGATTGCGTGCTTTTTGTGCCGGTTGCCGACCCGCCGCACAAGCGACATCGTGCCCTCACCCCGGCGGAAGACCGTTGGCGGATGGTGAAACGGGCGGTGGCAAATCGCCCCGGTTTCGCCGTTTCACGGGTGGATATTGACCGTGCGGGACCGCAATATTCGGTGGACACGGTGCGACTTTTACAGCGGGAATTTTCGGTTGGGGCAGGGGAGACCTTTTTCATCATCGGCGCGGATGCGCTGGCGGGGATCCCGCATTGGCATAACCCGCAGACGCTGGTGGAACGGTGTCGGCTGGTGGCGGTGCATCGTCCGGGGGTGAAGCCACCCATTGAGGCGTTGATGGCGGCGCTGCCGCAGTTGCGCTCGCGGTTGCTGTGGGTGGAAATGCCGCCCGTCCCCGTCTCGGCGACGGATGTTCGGCGGCGGGTGGCGCAGGGAGAAGATATTTCCCGGTTCGTGCCGTCTGCCGTGGCGGATTATATTGCCCGTCACCGGTTGTATCTTTCATCGTAACAGAACCATTACAATGCCCAGCAACGTTATCACCACCCCGGCGATGGCGCTCGCGCCCGGAATTTCGTTCAGAAAAACAATGCCCAGCAGAATGCCGCCCGTTACTTCCTGCGACGCAATTAAATTGGCGTATGTGGCGTGCATGTGCCGCAAAGCGGCGTTGTACAGTGTGTGACCCAATCCCAACGGCAAAACGCCCAACAACACCACCGAGACAATCTGTCGCAAGCCGTATCCCCTCGGCGTGAAAGTTGCAATGGCAACGGGCGCCATCCACACGGCGGCGATGAGGTACACGAAAAAGGCATAGGTGAGCAAAGGATAGTGGGTGCGCTGCGACCGTCCCGCCACCGAGTAAAATCCGAAGGCGATGGCGGACACCAGCGCCAGCCCGTCGCCGAGCCATTTTCGCGGCGTCATTTCCGGTTCAAACCCCGCCAGCACCGCAATGCCGACCACCACAATCGCCACTCCCACCCACTTCCGCGGCGAGATAGATTCCTTCAAAAATATTGCCGAAAAGATTGCCACGAACACCGGCGCGGTATACACAATTGTCAGTGAATGGGCGATGGTGGTGTAGTTGAGGGAAGCGATATACGCCCCGAAATGCACGGCGGTTATCAGCCCGAACACCGTGAATTTGGGCAAATCGCCCGCATTGAGTTTGGGGCGTTGTTTTTGCACCAACGCCAGCGTCAGGACGCTCAGCGCGGCAATCAGCACGCGCCAGGCGGTCACTTCATACGCCGAGAGGGGCGCTGCCCAGCGCACCAGCACCGGACTGGTGGAAAACGATGTGACCGCCATCACCGCCAGTATGATGCCGCGCCGTTTATTCTGTTCTGTGGCATGTGTAATTGTCGTCATCCTTTGACAACCCCGTTTCCGCTGGCTATAATCCCTATCGCTTCAGCAGGCAAACAAAATTCTCGCCGTTGTGAACATCCGGATGATTGTGTCGCTAAAATAATAGCCGACACTGTATCATCATATCAAAAAATGGTCAAACATATAGTCGCTGTATCGGGCTATTGTTTAAATTAATCTTTGCAACTGCCGAAAGCAGTTAAAAAACAAACCTACACAAATTAAGGAGCAAGCATTATGACTTTTAAACTTCCTGCACTTCCCTATTCTTACGATGCACTGGAACCGCACATTGATGCCCGCACGATGGAAATTCATCACAGCAAACACCACAATGGTTATACCAACAATTTGAATGCCGCCGTTCAAGGCACTGAGCTGGAAGGGCTGAGCATCGAAGCTATTTTGGCGAAGGGCGTGGACAACCTCCCGACGGCAGTGCGCAACAATGGCGGCGGATATGCCAATCATGCGCTGTTTTGGGAAGTGATGAGTCCCAACGGCGGCGGCGAACCTGATGGCGCGCTGGCGGCTGCCATCAACGCGGCGTTTGGCAGCTTCGAGGCGTTCAAAGAAAAGTTCTCCACAGCCGCTAAAACCCGTTTCGGCAGTGGATGGGCATGGCTGGCGGTCAATAATGGCGCGCTGGAAGTCTTCAGCACCGCCAATCAGGATAGCCCGTTGATGGACGGCAAAACGCCCATTCTGGGGTTGGATGTGTGGGAACACGCCTATTACCTCAAATATCAGAATCGCCGCCCCGATTACGTTTCGGCGTTTTGGCATGTGGTAAACTGGGATAAAGTCGCCGAAAACTTCGCGGCAGCAACCAAATAACATCCCCCGACGGGCTGGCAAGCGCCAGCCCGTTTTTTTTTGCGAAAAAGCAGGTGGTCTCCCGCTTGGGTGTTGTTGCGAGATAGACATTGAATTCACCGCGAAGCCGCCAAGGTCACAAAGCAAAAAAGCGGGGAACAAAGAAAAACTTGGCTTGCTTTGCGGCTTTGCGGTTCATTCCGGCGCGGTGACTACTTACAACACTCAACGGGGAGACGACCCAAAATTACCCCCGGTTAAAAATAAATAAAATCAGGGTTGACAATATAGTTTCTTTTGATTACAATGGTTGAAATTTGAATAGTTGACCCTCATCTACTATTTTCAGGAGGAACTGAAATATGACTCATGTAATTGTAGCAACTTGTACCCGTGAAGGTGACTGCGTTGAAGTTTGCCCGGTGGATTGTATCGTCCCCGGTCCGACCGATGACCCCAAATGGAATGACCTTTTCTTCATTGACCCCGACACTTGCATTGACTGCGGTGCATGCGTCCCGGTTTGCCCCCCCGAAGCAATCTTCCCCGAAGAAGATGTTCCTGAAGAATTTGAAGCCGACATCCAACGCAATGCCGACTACTTCACCGATGGTCCCGGCTACTGGGATTATGACTTTGAAGAAGAACGCGCGACCTACAAAGGGAAACCGAAAGCATAAGCGCAATTATTGGCAAAATTCAAGGCGTATCGTTTCGGCGGTACGCCTTTTTTGATGCAATTTGCCGCTTGTAAAATTCTGAATGCGTGCTATCCTATCCACACAAAAAACAACCAACGAGGTGAATATGACCCCCCCATTCATTCCCCAAAAAGCGATGGTCATCATGGCGCATCCCGATGACCCCGAATTCTTTTGCGGCGGGCTGGTGGCGCAGTGGGCAAAACACGGCGCGGACATCAGCTACTTGATTTTAACCAACGGCAACAAAGGCAGCGCCGACCCCACCATGACCCCCGAAAAACTGAAGAACATCCGGCGCACGGAACAACGTGCTGCCGCCGCCGTGCTCGGCGTGAAAACCGTGACCTTCTTCAACGAAGATGACGGCGAATTGACCCCCACCTTGCGCGTGCGCACCGACGTGGTGCGCGAACTGCGCCGCTTCCGCCCCGATGCCGTCATTGCCCCGGACCCCACCACCTATTTCTGGCACGGACGCATCAACCATCCCGACCACCGCGCCGCCGGAGAAATCGCCGTGAATGCACTCTTCCCGGCGGTGGGCAATCGCATGTATCACCCCGAATTTTTGGCGGACGGGCTGACGCCGCACACCGTACCCCACATCTTTTTGGCGGGCACACTTCAAGCTGATTTTTATGTGGATATTTCCGACGTGTTCGACCAAAAAGTGCAGGCGATTTTGTCGCACGCCAGCCAAATTCCCCAACCGGAGGCACTTTCCGACCGTCTGCGTGAATGGCATCATTCCGTTGACGAATACGGTCGGGAAGTGCTGCGCGAATCATACCGCCGGTTGCTCATCGGCTGAAAAAACGCTTTCAATCATCGAACGGGTATGGTATAATCATTAAAATATCCGGTTGTACAAAAAAATATGGTGGTGGTTCAAATTGACTGATGGAAATCATTCGCCGGTAGGGACAGAGCATTGCTCTGTCCCTACGCAAAACAAACATGGGTATTTGTCTTCGACCCTTCAGGTATATTTTGTTTCATCAGTCAAAAATAACCACTACCAAAAATATCGGAGGCGGCGGCAATGCTTGATGAATTGACCATTGGCATCGAGGAGGAGTATCAGATAATTGACCCTGAAACGCGGGAGCTGACATCGTACATTCAGGAGTTTTTGGAACAGGGACGGGTCATCCTCAAAGATCAGGTCAAGCCGGAATTTATGCAATCGCAGGTGGAAGTGGGCAGCCATGTGTGCCGCAACATCAAAGAAGCGCGGCAGGAAGTGATGCGGCTGCGGCGCATGGTGTCGGAGGTGGCGCAAAAGCACGGGCGGAAGATCCTCGCCGCCGGGACACACCCGTTTTCGCGGTGGCTGGATCAGGAAATCAGCGAATATCCGCGCTATTTCGGGCTGTTGAACGATATGAAATATCTGGCGCGCCGTCTGCTGATTTTCGGTATGCACATTCACATCGGTATTCCCGACCGGGAATTGCGCATTGACGTGATGAATCAGGTGCGATATTTCCTGCCCCACCTGCTCACCCTTTCAACCTCATCCCCGTTCTGGAACGGGCGCGACACCGGGCTAAAATCATATCGCAGTGTCGTTTTTGAAGACTTGCCCCGCACGGGTATCCCGTCGTACTTCAATTCATACGAAGATTACGAGCGGTATGTGAACACCCTCATCAATGCCGGGTGCATCGCCGAACCGACAAAAATCTGGTGGGATGTGCGCCCGCACCCCACATTCCCCACGCTGGAATTCCGCATTTTTGATTGCGTGACTCGTGTGGATGACGTGATTGCCATCGCCGCGCTGTTGCAGGCACTGGTGGCGAAATTGATTCAACTGCGCCGCCGAAACATCACCTGGCGGCTTTATCGGCGGGAACTGATTGCCGAAAATAAATGGCTCGCCGTGCGGGATGGTATTGACGGCAATCTCATTGATTTCGGGAAGGAGGAATCCGTACCTTTGCGTTTTCTGATGAGTGAATTGCTGGAAATTTTGCAGGATGTTGTGGAGCCGTTGGGCATCCAAAATGAAATCGCGCATGTGGAAACAATTTTGCGCGAAGGCACCAGCGCCGACCGGCAACTGGCGGTTTACCGTGAAACCGGCGACGTGAAAGCAGTGGTGGACATGCTCGCCGATGAGACGATTATGGGGTGCTATTAAAATCGACAAGCAACAAAAAAAGCGCCGAAAAGACGCTCTTTGGAAAATAAGCCCCGCCATGCCGTGTGGCTTCCAGTTGTCCTTGAACCTGCATAAGCAGGTGGAAACCATAAAAGGAAAACGTTGCCTTACCCTTTCGAGGGCTACCGCATGTTCCCCTAAAAACAGGTTCCCTGAACGATGGGTGTTGGTTCAAGACGCATGGCGCATCACGAACACGGCAGGGACGGGGCTATAATAGCATAAAAAATTACGCTTGCCAAATTGCCTGAAAATACCGTTACTTGGTATCAAGGTCTAATTTGATGTGTAATTCTCGCAATTGTGCCTCGGCGACGGGGGTGGGCGCGCCCGCCATCAAGTCCGCCGCAGATTGACTTTTGGGGAAAGCGATGACCTCGCGGATGTTCGGCTCACCGGCTAAAAGCATCACCACGCGGTCAATCCCCGCGGCGATGCCGCCGTGTGGCGGTGTGCCGTATTCAAACGCTTCCAGCATATGCCCGAACTGGACTTTCGCCTGTTCAACGTTCAGCCCAATCAGCCCGAAAATCTTTTCCTGAATGTCCCGGCGGTGAATTCTGACACTGCCGCCGGCGATTTCATAGCCATTGCACACCAAATCATATTGTTTACCGCGCGCTTTGCCGGGGTCGGTATCCAGCAGCGGAATGTCTTCATCCATCGGCGAAGTGAACAGGTGATGACTGGGGTCCCACCGATTTTCTTCCTCGTTGCGCTCAAAGAGCGGGAAATCCGTGACCCAACACAGTGCCATCACATCGTCGTCGCGCAGTCCCAGCCGCTCGCCGATTTCCACCCGCAGCCGCCCCAGCGCTTCGTTGGCGATGGCGGCGCTGTCGGCGACCACCAGCAGCAGGTCGCCCGGTTTGCCTGCCAGTCGCTCAATCAATGCGTCAATTTCCGCCGGGGACATAAATTTGGCGAACGATGAACGATGCGGTTTCTCCGGGTCATCAGAAACGGCGAGCCATGCCAGCCCTTTCGCGCCGAAGGTTTTGACAAAGGTGGTCAGCTCGTCAATCTGTTTGCGGCTGTACCCGCCACAGCCTTCGGCATTCAACCCTTTGACCAGCCCGCCATTGGCAATTGTCCCGGAAAATACTTTAAAGTTGCTGTTGGCAACAATATCGTTCAGCGATTTCAATTCCAGCCCGAAGCGCAGGTCAGGGTTATCGCGCCCGTATTTTTCCATTGCTTCATGATATTTGAGCTGTTTGAAGGGTTTGAAAAGGAGCTTTTTCTCGGTTTCCGTTTCGATGATTTCGGTGAACAGCCGCTCGATGATGTCCATCACGTCGTCGCGGTCTACAAAGCTCAATTCCATATCCAATTGCGTGAATTCCGGCTGGCGGTCGCCGCGCTGGTCTTCATCGCGGAAACAGCGCGCAATCTGGAAGTAGCGTTCGTAGCCCGCCACCATCAGCAATTGTTTGAGTTGCTGCGGGCTTTGGGGAAGGGCGTAAAATTCTCCGGGATGCACCCGGCTGGGAACCAGATAATCGCGTGCGCCTTCCGGCGTGCTTTTGAAAAGGATGGGGGTTTCAATTTCCACAAAGCCTTCATCGGTTAAAAAATTGCGGATGTGATGCACAACTTTGTGCCGCAAAACGATATTCTTTTGCATCCGTCGCCGCCGCAAATCCAGATAGCGGTAGCGCAAGCGTAACGTTTCGTCCACCGGCGCGTCTTCGTTAATGTAGAAGGGGGGCGTTTTAGCGGGGTTGATGACGGTGACATCGGTTGCCAGCAATTCGATGTCGCCGGTTGCTAAATTTGGGTTTCGCAAGCCCTCCGGACGCTGGTTCACCACACCGGAAATTTGCACCACAAATTCGTTGCGCAGGGTGCTGGCAATGGCATGGCTTTCGGCATCGGTTTCCGGGTTGAATATCACTTGAGTGATGCCCCAGCGGTCACGCAAATCTATGAAAATCAGCCCGCCGTGGTCGCGGCGACGGTGTACCCAGCCTGCAAGCGTTACAGTTTGCCCGTGGTGTTCGGCGCGGAGTTGTCCGCAGGTATGTGTTTTGAACATGAGTGACATCCTTCCTAAAATAGTGGGCGTATTATGGTTGACGCGGCACAAATTCTTTATCGGCACATTGTAGCACATTTTTAGGCAGATGCAATACCTATTTTCAATCATCACCTGTAAAAAAATCGACAAAGCCTTTATTATTTTCCCGTTTTGTGATATAAATTTATTAGGGTTCATTGCACATACATGCAGAGGTCTTTTATGAAGCTGAAATTCTGGGGCGTGCGCGGCTCCATCCCATCCCCGCTGTTGTCGTCGTTCATCAATGAAAAATTGATAGTTGCCCTCACGGAAGCCGGACGTGCGGGCATTGATCTGCACAGCCCCACCGCCATTGAGGCGTTTGTTGCCGGATTGTCTCCGGCGGTCAACAGCACCATCGGCGGGAATACAACCTGTTTGACCGTTGAGACGGATGACCAGCTCATTATTTTTGATGCCGGTTCCGGGATGCGGGAATTGGGGCGGCATCTGATGATGCGGGAATTCGGGCAGGGTAAGGGACACGCGAGCATTTTTTTTACTCACACCCATTGGGACCATATTCAGGGATTTCCCTTTTTCGTACCGGCGTTCGTTCAGGGCAACACCTTCGACGTGTACCATGTGCATCCGTATGTGCCGCAGGTGCTGGAAGACCAAATGGATAGCCGGGTATTTCCCGCGCAATTTTCGGCGCTGGGGGCGACATTCCGTTTTCACCAAATGTCGCCGGGGGAGCATGTGACGTTGGGGGATTTGGAAGTTGCCAACATTGAGCTGGAGCATCCCGGCAAATCATATGCCTACCGTGTGAAACACGATGATGACATCATTGTGCTGGCAACCGATGGCGAATATAAACGGCTCGACCACCCGGCGCTGAAGCAGTATATTGATTTTTACCGTGAAGCGGACGTGCTGATTTTCGATGCGCAATTTTCGGTGCGGGAAGCCATCATCAAACAAGATTGGGGACACAGTTCCGCGCTCATCGGGGCGGATATTGCGCGGGCGGCGAAGGTGAAACGGCTGGTGCTGTTCCACCATGACCCCGCTTCCTCCGATGATGAAATTATGTCGATAATGAGCCAAACCCGGGAGTATCTCACCCATCACCACCGGCGTTCGCTGGTGATGGTGGATGTGGCGCGCGAAGGGTGGGAGATTAATTTAAGCCACAATGGCAATTTTGATGTTCAGCAGGTGAATGTGGACGGGATGGTGTGCTTGAATTTGTTGGGGCAATTCGATGCCCGCGCCACGGAAACATTCACCCGCGCAATTTTGGCGGTGGGGCAATCGCATCACAATCAAACCATTGTGTTGAATATGGAAAATCTGGCGGAAATTTCGGTGGCGGGGGTGCGCGCTCTGCTGGAAGCGCGCAGTAATGTGTATGGTATCGCCATTGTGAATGTGCCGTCCAATATTTACCGGGTGATGGAACTCTCCGGCACGCTCGACTTTTTTGCGATATACCCCACGCTCAACGATGTCCCGTGGAAGGGGTCAACCTCGAAGGCGTGAAAAAACGTTGATGACCGCATAAACCACAGGGGACGGCATGGAATACGCCGTCCCCTGTTTTTTCATTTTACACCCGGCTCAATTACAGGTAGTCCCTCCGTTGTGTGTTGTGAGTGGTCACTGTGCCGGGATGAACCGCAAAGCCGCAAAGCAAGCCAAGTTTGCTTTTGTTTCCCACTTTCCCACTTTCCCACTTTTCTGCTTTGCGACCTTAGC
>CAZMXX010000133.1:0-9322 GCA_964570315.1 uncultured Anaerolineaceae bacterium
GTCAATATCAGGATGCCGACAACTACTATTTTCTGCAACTGGGCAGCGATGGCACGTACGCCATTTCGCGCAACCTGAATGGCGATGTGACCATGCTGGTGGATTGGACGCCATCCCCCGAAATTTTGACCGGCGACGCCACCAATCGCCTCCGCGCCGAGTGTCGGGACGGGATGTTGGGGCTGTATGTCAACGGGGCGCAGCTCGCCTTGGTGGAAGATGACACCTTCACTTCGGGTAGAATTGCGCTGGGCGCGGGAACGTATGACGAAGCCGGTGTGCAGGTGAATTTCGACAATCTGGTGGTGAAAAGTGCGGCGGCGCAGACGGAAGTCGGCGGGGGGGAATTCCTCTTCTTCGATGATTTTTCCGTCAACACCAACGACTGGACGGAAGCGGATGATACGGATGCCGCCTACTTTTTCGGCGACGGGGAATATTATCTGCGAACAAAAGCCGACAATTATCTGATTTGGGCGCGGGTGGGACAAACCTTCGATGCGGCGGTGATTGATGTGGATGCCCGCGAAGTTGCCGGACCGGACGATAATGAATTCGGGGTGATGTGCCGCTATCAGGATGCCGACAACTTCTATCAATTCGGCATCAGCGGGGATGGCTATTATCGGCTGGCGGGGTATGTCGGCGGCGAATTCACCGAATTTGTGGCGTGGGATACCAGCAGCAGTATTTTTCAGGGGCAGAATACCAACCATATCACCGTCATTTGCGACGGCACGCGACTGGAGTTGCGGGTGAATGGCGATTTGCTCTTGCAGTATGATGATGCCTCGCTGCCCACCTCCGGCGACATCGCCTTGTTCAGCGGCACGTATGATGTCCCCGATGTGACCATCGCCTTTGATAATTTGAGCATCACCCGCCCGTAAAAAAACGGGGATGGCAATTTTCTTGCCATCCCCGCATCTTTTATGGCGGATTACGCCGCTTGCGCCGCCGCTTCCAGCAGGGCGAGCGTTTTTTCTTTTCCCACCAGTTTGGCGAATGTGCCGAAACGGGGTCCGCGTTCCTGCCCCAGCAGCACCTCATAAAACGCCGTGAAAATCTCTTTCGGTGAAACCTCAAATTCGCGCGCCACATCGAAGGGCAGCGTTTGCAATTCCTTTTCGTCGTTGCCGTCATATGCCGCCACCCGTTCCGCCAGCCGCGCGAACCACGCCCGTTCCGCCTCGGTGGCGGGGCGAAACGTTTTGTTCGGCAAAATGAAATCGCGGTAATAGTTGAGACTTTTGCCCACCAAATCGGCGATGGTGGTCTGATATGCTTCGGCGGCGGGGTCGTACCGTTCCAGAAATTCGATGATGAGCGCGGGGTCGTCGCTGCCCAAACCGGACACCAGATTGTTGATGAGCGAAAAATTGATGGCGGTATCGAACTTCGGCACGGTTTGCCCGCGGTCAAAAATATGCCAGACGGCGGAATCGGGTTGTTTTTCGGCGGCAATGCCGGGGTAGCGGCGCAACTCCGCCAGATAGTCGTCCACCGTGCGCGGAACCATACCCCAATACAACCGTTTCGCTTTTTTCGGATTTTGGAACAGGAAATAGAGCAGGCTTTCCAGCGGCGCGTAGCCCGTCCACGTGTCCACCGTCAACCCTTTGCCGACACTTTTAGATATTTTCTTGCCTTCTTCATCCAAAAACAGCTCGTAGAAAAAGCCGTTGGGCGGCTGTTTGCCCATCACGCGGGTAATTTTGCCGGACAGTTTTGCCGATTCAATCAGGTCTTTGCCATACATTTCGTAACCCACATCATAACTGAACCAGCGCAACGCCCAATCCACCTTCCAGCCGACTTTGACGTGCCCGTTGTGTACGGTGACATTCCCGGTATGTCCGCAACCGGGGACATCGCCCATCGGCTTGTCGCACACATAGTCGAGCGTGTCGTTTTCGGGGTGGTAGCCGGTGACGCGGGTGGTGTAAATGCGCCCGCAATGCTCGCAGATGGGCATAAACGGCGACCAGCCCGCTCGTTTTTCTTCGCGCAGGGTGGGCAGGATAATCGCCAGAACGGCATCTGTTTTTTCCAGCAGGATGCTCAACCCTTCATTGAAATCGCCGCGCGTGTAAGCCTCATGCGAGCTTTGCAATTCGTAATCGAAGCCGTAGGCGTTCAGAAACTCGCGCAGTTTGTTGTTCATATGGGCGCTGTAACTTTCGCAGCAGCCGAAGGGGTCGGGGATGTGGCACAACGGTTTGCCGAGTTGTTCCGCCAGCATTTCTTTTTGCGGCATATTGAGCGGCACTTTGCGCAGCCCGTCCATATCGTCGCTGAAGGCGATGAGCCGCGTGTCCCACCCGCTCAGATGCTCGAAGGCGCGGCGCACCCACGTGGTGCGGGCGACCTCGGCGAAGGTGCCGATGTGCGGCAGTCCGCTGGGACCAAAACCCGTTTGAAAGACCACCGGCGCGGCGGGGGTTTCCCGATACCGGCGTTGCAAACCGGCAGCTTCTTTAAATGCCCACGATTTATAATTTGCCATAACGACCTCTTGTGCGAAATTAGTTTGATTTAGTGGCTATTATCCACAGAAATGACGATTATGCAATTTGCGCCATTACGCCGAATGTCGCCGCAGGGTGCTGTTTGCCGAGCCGGTGATGGCTAAAATGGCGATCAGCAAGCCGCCAACCAGCCCGAACGCCAGCCAAATGCCCACCCGGTCGGCGATGTTGCCCAGCGCGAGGGGCATCAACAGCACCGCGCCCCCCGTGCCGATGGTGATGCGCGCGCTGGCTTGGTTCGCCAGCCGGGGCGCGGTGTGCAGTGCCTGCGATAATGCCAACGGGTAAAAATTGGCAATGCCGAAGCCGAGCATGAACAGCCCGACGATGGTGACGGCGGGTGATGTGCCCAGCCAGAAGGGGAGAAATCCGGCGAAGGCGAGTCCGGCGGCGACCAGCAGCAGGGTTTGCCCGTTGAACCGATGCGCCAACCGGCTGGTGGAAAATCTCGCCAGCACTGCCGCCGCGAAAAAGAGGCTCATCAAGGTGATGGCAGTGGTTTGCGGCAATCCGGCGTGGATTCTCAGAAATTCTGCGCCCCAAAAGGCGACGCACCATTCTGCCGCCACGCCGAAAAACAGAACCAGCCAGTAGAGCCAGAATGCCGGGGGCAGTTTCGCGTTTTCGAGGGTGTGGCTGTCCGGCGCGGAGGTTGTTTCGGTGGGGATGGGGATGCGGCGGGTGAAATAGCCTGCCGCCAGAAAGAGCGCCGCCACCAGCCACAGGGTGGCTCGCCAGCCGAACCCTGCCTGCTCGAAGCCGCCGATGAAGAGCGGCTCGATGGTGACCACCACGCTGGCGGCGATGTTCGCTTCCGTCAGCGCGATGGTGCGATATTGCCACTGGTGGTCGGACAGCGCGGCTTGCGCGATGATGAAAATTGTCCCCCCGAAAATTCCCATAACGCCCGACCCGGCGATGGTGAGCGCGGGTGTTTCCCCCACCGCCAGCAAGATAATCCCCCCCACCATGCCGATGCCGCCGCCCCACCACGCCGCTGAACGCCCCCAGCGCGCAGCAACGCTATCGGCGGTGAAACCCGCCAGCACCACGCCCAGCGCAAAGGCGCTGAAATGAAGCCCGGCAACGGTGTAATTGAAGCCAAGCTCGGCACGCAACGCGGGCATCAACGGACCGAGCATGGCTTCTGTGTAGGCGAAAAAGGCGATGGCGATGTATACGAACCACGTGAATTGCGTGCGCTGAAAAGGGGCTTTTTGCAGGGGCATCGGGGGCTACGGCTGCCAATCGCCCTGCAACGCTTTGACCTGTTCAATGAATCGTTCGGGCAGGACGATAGTTTTGCCGCTCTCGTAATCGAAGAAAACCTGCACGGTGTGGGCAGTGGCAACCAATCGCCCATCCTCCGTTTCGATGCGGTGGGTCAGGTCGAAACTTTTGTTGCCCAGCCGCGTCACACCCGTGCCGATGATGAGCGTTTCCCCAAAATAGGCGGGACTGCGATACGAGCAGGTGGCTTCTGCCAGAATGATGGTCAATTCGTCCAGCGAATTCACGCCCATTGCCTCAAAGAAGAAGGCGATGCGGGCATTTTCGAGATAGGTGAAATAGACGGTGTTGTTGACGTGACCGAGCGCGTCCAAATCATGAAAGATGACTTTTTGGCGCATGAGATGCGGGTAAGTTTTGACGGACATCATTCCTCCCTTGTGCCGGTAGGCGGATAATCAGACAGCGAAAGGGACAGAACGGTGTTCTGCCCCTATCGGTTAAACCTATTTTATGCGATTGTCTGCGGTTGTCAATCTACTGCCCTTGACCGCTGCCCGCGGATGGAACATCGGCGGGAATACCGGCGTCCACCGTCGGGATGATGCCGGGACCCGGTATCACCAGCGTGGGAACCATCCCTTCTTGGGTGAAGATGAGTTTATCGGTGCTGTTGAGCGCGCTGGCATTCGCCTGAATTTGCAGCAGTTGCAAATATCCCTGCACGCCGTAGAGTTCGGCGAGCGTCAGTTGCGGGGCGAGGTCGATGCGGGCTTGTTCCAGTGCGGCTTGCGCAGCAATTCTGTTGATTTCCACATTCTGCTGGGCGGAATACAAATCGTTGGATTTTTGCGCTTCGATGACGGCGCGTTCCGCTTCAACTCTCGCCAAATCATTGGCGAGGTTGGCTTCAATGACCGCTTTTTGGGCGAGTGTTTTTTCTTTCTCCAACTCTGCCAGCGTGATTTCCTGACGAGTCTGTTCCTGCAACCGGCTTTGCTGCACCCGGATTTCACCTTCCTGCCGCGCTTGTTCCGCCAACGCTTCTGCATCGGCTTTCAATTTATCCTGTGCGGCTTTTTCGGTTTGCAGGCGGCTTTGCACAATGGCGTCCAATGCGGCTTGCACTTCCGGCGACAGGATGACTTCCGGCACGACGAGGTTTTGCACCGTCAATCCCAGATTTTTCGCCATACCGTTCAATTCATCGTCGATGCAGTTGCGCAGGTCATCCCGTGCCGTCCCGATGATGTTGTCATCGAAATTGCGGTCGCCCACGCAAACTTTCATCGCCTGCTGCGCCAAATCATCCACGCGGGAGATTGCCAAATCGTCATTCAGGTACATCTCTTTATATTGCGCCCAGTAGGTTTTGATGAGTTCTCTCTGGGCAAAGCTGGGGCGGAAGATGTCCCCGCTCACCGTCAATCCGATGCGCTGTTTGTCTTTGGTGATGATTTCCGGGTCGGTGATGGAAAAGGGGATGGCGTGGGTGGAGATGCGTTGCAATTCCACAAACAAGCCGCTGTCGCTGTAAACGCCCGGACCGACCACCGCTTTGATTTCACCGCTCTGCAATTGCACGCCGATTTCCTGCGCGTCTACCTTTTCAAAAAAGTAGAAAAACTGACTGGAAAACGACATTAACACGCCGATGATGATAACCACAACCACCACAATAATTAATGTGCTGGCACGACCAAGTAATTGTTTCATAGGTTCTCCTCCTCTGGAAACAGGTCTGAAAAATTGTTACTATCTTTTTGGGGTAATGGCTTGATTTGCCTGATGGAACTCATTTGATGGTAGGGACAGAGCATTGCTCTGTCCCTACTCTTATAACTGATGTTGATGTTATGGTAGATAGTCTCCGAAATATTGTACCGCTGTCAACTATCCGGCGTGTTTTTGATGCAGCATATCGCCGATACCGGCAACGCTGCTGAGGATGCCGCTGGCTTCATACGGCAGGAAAATCTTGGTGGCTTGCCCGTCAGCGATGTTTTCCAGCGCCTCCAGATATTTGATGGCGATGAGTTCCTGCGTCGGTTTTTGCGCCTGAATCGCGCTGTAAACCGTGGTAATGGCGATCGCTTCCCCTTCGGCGACGGTGCGGCGCGCCTCGGCTTCCCCTTCCGCTTCCAGCACCGCCGCGCGTTTCTGCCCTTCAGCTTTCAGGATTTCCGCCTGTTTGATGCCTTCCGCTTCCAAAATGGTCGCCCGGCGTTCCCGTTCCGCCTTCATCTGGCGGTGCATTGCCTGCGTTACATCTGCGGGCGGCTCAATGCGTTGGAGCTCCACCCGCGTGACCTTCACCCCCCATTTGTCGGTTGCTTCATCCAGAATTTTCCGCAACTGGGTATTGATGACTTCCCGCGAGGTCAGACTTTCGTCCAGCGCCAAATCGCCAATCAGATTGCGCAGGCTGGTTTGCGCCAGTTTTGTGGCGGCGGAATAAAAATCCGCCACTTTGTAGGTCACTTTCATCGGGTCAATCACTTCGTAATAGACCACCGCGTCCACTTCCACCACCACATTGTCTTTGGTGATAACCGCCTGAGGGGGCACATCCACCACCTGTTCGCGCATATCAACCTTCATCATTCGCTCAAAAAACGGCAAAACGATATTCAATCCGCTCGATGCGGTGCGGTTGTATTTCCCCAAAAACTCAATTAACCCTTTTTCCCAAGGTCGAACAATTCTGAACATAGTGCCTCACTTTCTGTATGATGCCGGAAACATCCGGCAGTGCGCCAAACGAACTGTAACCATTATATCAGATATTGCAGATTTATCCTGACCGGGGGATGGTTTTCGGCTGACAAATCTGTCAACTATTTTTTGGGCGTTTCGGGGGAGGCGTGGGGGATGAGTTGCGCTTTCAGGTCGGCTAATCTTTTTCCGATTTGGGCGCATTGCCCCACAAAAATGTTCCAATATTCGGAGAGTTGTGCGCCGAGCGGGGTCGTCATCCCCTGTAAATAGGCTTGCGTGATGAGGTGTCCCTGGGCAATCAGCGTTTCGCTGTTGCTGAAGTCGGTGGACGGGATGTCCAAATCGGAGGCGAGTTGGATGTAATGCAACCGCTTGCCCAGCATCTGCCGCGCCTGTCGCAACTCCAGCGCGTCGCGGTCGTTCAGCAGTTTGGCGAAAGCCCACTGCGTCACAGCAAAAACATTTCCGGTATCGGTGCAGGCAGGATTGTGATACACGTGCAGGGCGTAAATGGTTTTTGCACCCAGTTCAATGGCGATATTCAACGGGAATTGCGATGACAGTGCGCCGTCCACAAAGGCGTGTTCGTCAATGTGGTAAGTGGGGTGCAAAGGGGGGATGGCGGCGCTGGCGAGCAAGGCATCCAGCACCGCATCATCCGGGTTTTGCCCGAAAATGTACCGGACGCCGGTCGGGATTTCCGTGGCGATGGTGTAGAGTCGTGCCGCGTGCAAATCCGCAAACGTACGGGCATCGGCGGGGAGACTTTCGCGCAGGAATTGTTTGAACGGCTCATTGGAATAGAGACCCGTTTCACTGCGTGCCAGCCGCCACAGCGCCGAGGCGTAATTCCCCGGAAAGACCTTTGCCACCGACAGATTCCGCCAGATGTCCACCAGCTTCGCCATATGCGCCGCCGATGAATCATACGCCACCATCGCCCCGTTGATGGCGCCCGCAGACGTGCCGACCACAATATCGGGGGTGATACCCGCTTCCGCCAGCGCCAACAGCGCTCCCGCCTGCATCGCCCCGAAATTATTGCCGCCACTCAAAACAAACGCAATCATTATTTCACCTGCCAAACTTCTCTTTTTAAAAGAAACACATATACTGTTGATGGAGAAATTATACCCGATTCCACCGCTTTTGTCTGTGTGACGGGTTACAAAAACAGCGAAACGATTATGAGCGACATCTCCCATCCTCCATTGATAGCCATTGTGGGACCCACCGGCATCGGCAAAACCGCGTTGGGCATTGCGCTGGCGCAGCAATTCCGGGGCGAAATCATTTCCGCCGATTCGCGGCAAATTTACCACTGGATGGACATCGGCACGGCGAAACCCACCCCCGCCGAGCGCGCCGCCGCGCCGCACCATCTGGTTGATATTGTGTCGCCCGATGAGACGGTGACGCTGGCTGAATTTCAGGAACGGGCATTCGCCGCTATTGACGATTGCCATTCGCGCCAAAAATTACCGTTGTTGGTCGGCGGTACGGGGCAATGGGTGATGGCGGTGCTGGAAGGATGGGGCATCCCCCGCGTCCCGCCCGACCCGGCATTGCGGGCGCAGTTGGCGGCGGAAGCGGAATCGGTCGGCGCGGCGGCATTCCACGCCCGACTCGCCGCCGTTGACCCCGATGCCGCCGCAAAACTCGATTACCGCAACGTGCGGCGGGTGATTCGCGCGCTGGAAGTGTACCGCAAAACGGGTATCCCCATCAGCGTGCATCAGAGAAAATCGCCACCGCCGTACCGAATTTTGCGGCTGGGGCTGACCATGCCCCGCGAACAACTTTACCCGCGCATTGACGACCGCATCGACGCGATGATGGCGGCGGGTTTTTTGGCGGAAGTGGAATCGCTGTTGGCGCGGGGGTACGGGCTGGAACTCCCGTCGATGTCCGGGCTGGGCTACCGGCAACTGGGGGCGCATCTGCGCGGCGAACTTTCGCTGGCGGAAGCGGTGGCGCTCACCAAAAAAGAGACGCGCCGCTTCATTCGGCAGCAGTACAACTGGTTTCGGCAGGACGACCCTGCCATCCACTGGATTGACGTTTCAGAGGCGGATGTGATTTCGGCGGCGGTGACGCTGGTGGAACGCGAGAAAATGAGTTGGTGAGCCGGGGAATTGGCGATGGGTCAATTCACTGACCGCTGACCGCCTGCCCCCCAACCCTCACACCAACGCCATTACCAGCGTCAGGGTGACGGTGCTCGCCACGGTGGAAAATAGCACGGTCGTCGTGACAAAATCGGGTAGCAGGTCGTACTCCAGGGCGATGATGGACGTGAGCACGGCGGCAGGCATCGCCGATTGGAAAATGCCCGCGCCCCGCACGACGCCCGTCAACCCGAATGGAATGGCGATGATGACCGCCAGCGCCGCGCCACCCAACAGCCGAATCGCACTGCTGACCAGCACATCACTGCTGAACCGGAACGTCTTCATCCCCGCCAATTGCACCCCCAGCGCCACCAGCATCGTGGGAATCATCGCCCCCGCCAACAGCCCGGTACTTCGCGTCAGCGCCAACGGCAACGGCAAATCGAAGCGGTTGATGACGAATGCCGGAACCAGCGCCAGCAGTGCCGGTGTTTTGAAAACAGCCGTCGTTGCTTTTAACCCCCCTTTACCCCAATTCGCCGCCGCGACCCCCACCACAAACGACACCGTCAAAATCGCCAGAAAATAGACTGTCGCAACTGGAATGGCATCTTTCCCCAACCGAAACTCAATCAGCGGCAGCCCGAAATTCCCCACATTGCCGAAAATGGCAATCAGCACATACGCCGCCACCATCTTCGGCGGGCGACGCAGCAACGTGGCAACGCCCCATCC
>CAZMXX010000134.1:0-9289 GCA_964570315.1 uncultured Anaerolineaceae bacterium
GTCATGTTGAATCCGACGAGCGTTTTGCACAAACAATTCCACTACCGGCGGCAACTCCGATGATGTATCGCCATCTTCATCTGGATTGAAGCCGGTAAGCCAAAAGAGGTGTTCCCAGCGAGAATTAAGTTTCCGGCGAGAGGTAATCAGAATTTTTAGGGTGGCGGTATATTGCAGCAGCTGTTCCAGCACTGGCACAGCATCCAGCAGATGCTCAAAGTTGTCAAGCACCAGCAACGTCTCACGTTGCTGAAAGTGTCCGGCCAGTTGTGCCAGTGGTTCACCCTGCTTGCCAAATGTAAATTGAACGGCACTGCCGATAGCCTGCACCAGTGATTGCGGCGTTTGCACGGCAGCCAGCGGAATGAAGAAAACACCATCCAGAAAGCGCTGCCGGAGGTTCTCGGCCAACCGGATAGCGAGTCGAGTTTTTCCCACCCCGCCAAGCCCTATGATGGTCAGCAAGCGGCAGGTGGCAGACGTCAGTTTGGCGGCGGCAGATTCCAACTCTGCGGTGCGCCCAATGAAGGGGGTGGGTTGCCGGGGCAGACGCATCTGCGTGTGGTGTGTGCCGGCTTCAATTCGTTCATATAGCAGACGGGTTTCGGTGGACGGCATAACTCCCAATTCACGCGCAAGGGTATCGCGGCAGGCATGGTATTGGGCAATGGCGGCATTGCGCTGTCCCATCCGTGCCAGCGTGAGCATCAGGTCGCGGTGAATTTCCTCCCGCCAGGGGTCAATGGTGAGCATTTGGCGGAAATAGCGGGCGGCTTGCGCAAAATGGTTTTGTGCAGCATGCAGGGTGGCGAGTGTGTAAATTGTTTGGAGTGCATGTTCGGCAAAATATTCGCGCATTTGTAACGCCCACTCACTGAACATGTCCGCATCGGGCAAATAGAACCCGGCCAGAAATTCGCCGCGATAGAGTTCAACGGCTTTTGTGAGCCGCTCAATATCGGCCGGGGAGCTGTGGCCGGATTGAGCAATGGCGGCAGAAAATTCGGCCACATCAACCCGGTGCGGAATAGCGGTATTGAAACTCACGTTTTGGCGCGTAATGGTGAAGGTCTCCGGAAATAATTTGCGGAGGTTGGAAAGGGCCTGGCGGAGGTTGGCTTTGGCATCGGGATTGGGCATATCCGGCCAAAACATCCCGGCCAATGCATCGCGGGTGTGAGATTGACGGGTTACAACCAAATAGCAAAACAGCGCCAGCGTTTTATTGGTGGAAAACCCGTCAACACGCTGCTTTCCCCGAAAAACTTCCGGCGCACCAAAAAAGGTAGTTTGTAGAAAATTTTCGGGTTCCATTTCACGATCTTTTCACGATAGAAGTGTATAAATGCAGTAAATTTCGATGGTGTTTGCTGGCAAACATCACTATACCATAATTTTTTGATTGTTTAAAACACTGGAGTGAGGCCATGCCGCATCCCAAAAATCAAATGGAAACAAAATCCTACTGGTTGAAATGCTGGCGTGAAACGGCTATGGGCCACACAACCGAGGTATGGCGCTTTAGTTTGGAAGACCCGCACACAGGTAAACGTTTGGGTTTCGCTTCATTGGAGGCGCTGTTTATATATGTCAAAGCGGTGCTGGCAGACGAAGAAAAGGAGGTGTGAAATTATCTGCATTGAACTGTGTCACCATAAAATTATTACCCCATCATATTTTTAGGAGATAAAAAAATGACCTCAAAAAAGAGCTTGAAAATAATTTTCACCACGGCGATTTTAGGTTTGCTCGTCGCCATAACCATGCTTCCCACCGCCGACACGTATGCGCAGGGCGGTGGCGTGTTGCAACAAAATGCCAGTGCCGGCACAACATTTACGTATCAGGGAAATTTGGAAAAAAGCGGCAGCGGGGTGACGGATACCTGCAATTTTGATTTTGCGCTGTATGATGCCGCCAGCGGCGGGAATCAAGTCGGCTCAACGGTTTCCAAAAGCAGCGTTTCGGTGAGTGGCGGCACTTTCACGGTTGATTTAGATTTTGGCAGCAGCGCATTCAACGGCGATGCCCGCTATTTGGATGTGCAGGTGCAATGCAGTGGCGACGGCAGCATGGTGCCGCTTTCGCCGCGCACAGCGCTCAATGCCGCGCCGTATGCCCTGAATCTCCGTCCGGGTGCCACCGTGCAGGGCAGTGATGCGACCGGCAGGATTTTCGGCGCGGTGAATAATGACACAACGGGCTCAAATGCAGCTATTTACGGGGAATCAAAATCGGTTGCAGGCGCCGGTATTTCCGGGTGGAACACAAATAGTGGTGGCGGGTATGGTATTTATGGCAATTCCACGGCTTCCGGTGGCACACCGTATGGCGTGTACGGTGTCGCCTCCGATACCGGCAGTGCCACATCTTACGGGGTTTACGGGCAAAGTAATTCAACGTCCGGAACCGGCGTGGGTGGCAAAGCGCCGACCAACGGCGTGTATGGTGAAGCTACGAATACCACCGGCAGCACTTGGGGAGTTTACGGGAAAAGTACCTCCACCAGTGGATACGGCGTGTACTCCAACGGCAATGCCCACGTTGAAGGTCTGCTAACGTGGAAGACGTTTACCAGCAGTGTTTCCATTCCGGGGTTGGCATTCCAGCCGTTTGACAGCACAGATATCCTTGTTCGTGACCTCAGCGGCGGTGGCGTCACCCCCGGCAATGGCGTTAGTAGTCGATTTTATGCGCCGGCTCAATTACCGAACAACGCCACGGTCACAAAATTGACCTTTTACTGGGCGGACTCGTCTAATGTCAACGGTAGTGCAGCCTTATACCAAACGGATTTACAGGGAGCTGAGTCATTTATGGTTCAAGCGTTTTCCTCGGGTGGAAGTTCCGGAGGTGGCGGCGGAACAACCGTTACCAGCTCCTCGTCATCTACAAGTGTTTCAAACCCAATCATCGATAACACTCAATACAGTTATTACATTTATCTCAACCTTCCCACTGACAGTAATAGCGCTACCATCAAAGCCTATGGTGTCACCATCGAATACACCATCACCCAACCGTATTAAGGCAGGTTATGATGAGAAAACGAATTTTGTTGTTTCTGATAATTCTGCTGGCATTGGGATTAATGGCCGGCGGGGTAACACTGGCACAATCCGGCGGCGCATACGACCTGAGCTGGCACACCATTGAAGGTGGCGGCGGGCAAGCCACCGGCGGCGGGTACACGCTCACCGGCACTATTGGGCAGCCTGATGCGGCGAGCCTCAGCGGCGGCGGATACTCGTTGAGCGGTGGTTTCTGGCACAGCACCGGCAGCACCATATACGTATATCTGCCACTGGTGCTGAAATAATTCCGGTTCAACGGGAATTTAAGAGGGTTTGGTTTTGAAATCAATTTTCGAGCAAAAAGGACAGAGCAATGCTCTGTCCCTACAAAAAATGCACAATTTGTGATATTCCCCCTAAAATCCCAAAGAACCATAATTCTTTCTCCTCAAATCCTCTAAAAATATCATCCCCCCTCGCCTCACGAGGGGAGACACAATAACGAAAGGAGACGTTATGAAAAAATTCAACCGCATAATTTTACCGCCGTTTTTCGGCATCGTGATGTTACTCATTTTGATAGGAGTTGCCATCCGCCCCCCAATTGCCCGCGCCGCCGGGCCGTGGTATGTCAGTCCCACCGGTAATGATGGCAACGATTGTCTGTCATCCGGCACAGCCTGCCAAACCATTGGCGGGGCGATTGGCAAAGCCTCATCCGGCGATACCATCAATATTGCCGCCGGAACCTACACCGAAACCAATATCATCAGCGGGAAAGCGCTCACGCTGGTGGGTGCGGGCATTGACCAAACCATTGTGAATGGCTCAACATCCAGTATTTTTTCTATTTACTCCAATGCCTCGGTGAACATATCCAACCTGACATTGCGCAATGGCAGCGCGGACAGCGGCGCAGCCATTTACGCCGCCGGCCCCACTGTTATATCGCAGATACGGGTGACAAACAATACCTCTAATTTTGGCACCATCTATGTATGGAGTACCACTGTTACCATCGCCGACAGCACCATATCCGGCAACCATGTCGGCAGCGGCAGCCGGGACGGCGTTTTTGCGGATACAAACGCAAAACTACTAATTAGCAATTCCACGTTCTCAGGCAACCAGGGGGAGTCAATCCATTTGCAAAATATCAGTACCGCCGCAATAACCAACATAACATTTAGTGGCAATGGCGGACTGGCAGCAATTGTTGTGAGCGCCAATTCAACCGCTACCATTAATGCCAGCACCATTGCCAATAATAATTCATACGGTATTCTGGACGATGGCGCGGTAACTATTCAAAACAGTATTTTGTATAACAATGATAGCACTTTTGCCTCCGGCACCGAAAATAATTGCGCCAGCAATTATGCTCTCACTCCCACATCCGGTGGGTACAATATTGATGGTGGTACATCATGTGGTTTTTCCGCCACCGGCGATATAACATCCACCAACCCGACGTTGCTCCCGCTGGGCGATTACGGCGGCAGCACCCAAACGCACGGCTTGTCGCTCAACAGCCCGGCGATTGACGCCGGTTCGCCGACCACCTGCCCCGCCACCGACCAGCGCGGCATCACCCGCCCGCAGGACGGCGACGGCGATGCTACCGCCACCTGCGACATCGGCGCGTTTGAACTGGTGCGGCAAGCGCCCATCAGCGTGACCATCACCGGCGACTCCAGCGGGCTGGTCAACAGCAATCACACTTTTGTGGCAACGGTTTCCCCCGTCACCACCACCCAGCCTATCACTTATGTGTGGCAAGCCACCAACCAAACCACCATCACCAACACGGGCAAAGGCATCACCGATGCGGTGTCATTCACTTGGACGGGCACGGGCGCACAAGTCGTCACCGTCACGGTGAACAACGGGCTGGGCACCCAAACCGATACCCACGCCTTTATCGTCACGGCGGGCACGCAAGCCATCACCGGCGTGACAATTTCCGGCGCGACATCCGGCTCGCTCGCCGGAACATACACTTTCAACGCCGATGTGCTGCCGTCCAACGCCACCCAGCCCATCACCTACACTTGGCAGGCGGATGGGCAATCGCCGGTGACACACACCGGAAAGGGCATTACCGACTCGGTCACTTTCCAATGGACAACCGAGGGAACAAAAACCATCACCGTGACCGCCACCAATGAAGTGGGGTCACAGGTGGACACCCACACCATCCGGCTGTGGAGTTGGTATGTGAACGATGCCACCGGCAACGATGGCAACGATTGCCAATCGGCGGGAACAGCCTGCAAAACCATCGGCGGGGCGGTGGGCAAAGTCGCCGACGGCGATACCATCACCGTGGCCACCGGAACCTACACCGAAACCAATATCCTGAACAAATCGCTCATCATCATTGGCGCGGGGGTTGACCAAACAGTGGTGGACGGGAATGCCGGCGGCACAATTTTCACCATCGGCGCGGGCAAAACCGTCAACATATCGGGGATGACGCTGAAAAACGGAGCGCTCGGCACCGGCGGGGCTATCATCAGCAGCGGCGATACCACCCTTTCCCAAATGAAATTCACGGGCAACACCGGTTCGGCGGGCGCAATTTATGTCAGCGCAGGGACGCTGACACTGAAAAACAGCATGGTGGACGGGAATACCGGCGGGTCATCTGCGGCGGCGGTCTGGGTTGACGGAACCAGCAATTTGGTGGTTGAAAATTCCACCATCGCCAACAATAACAGTTCCGGTTTGCATATCCAGAGCAGCGGCGCAATGACGCTCACCAATGTGACCGTCAGCGGTAACAGTTACGATGGTATTCAAACATCGAGTGGCAACACAGCGATTCAATTCAGCACGATTGCCAAAAACACCACCTCTGGTATTTTGAACTACGGCACGATCACCATTGAAAGTTCCATTGTCGCCGATAATAATGGCGGCACAAACTGCGTCGGAAGCGGAACCCTCACCTCATCCGGCTACAATATCGACAGCGGCACATCGTGCGGCTTCAGCGGGTTGAACGACCAACTCACCACCGCCCCGCTTTTGCTCCCGCTGGCAGACAACGGCGGAGATTCATGGACGCACGGCCTTCCGCTCAACAGCCCGGCGATTGATGCAGGCAAACCGGAAACCTGCCCCGCCACCGACCAGCGCGGCATAACCCGCCCCGTTGACGGCAACGGCGACACGACCGCCACTTGCGACATCGGCGCGTTTGAGTTTGTGCGGCAGGCGGTCGCCGGGGTGGAAATTTCCGGCAATGCCAACGGATTCAGCAACAGCAGCGAAACGTTCACCGCCGCCGTGACGCCCATTTCCGCCAGCATTCCCATCACCTATGTGTGGCAGGCCACCAACCAAACGCCGGTCACCCATACCGGGCAGGGCATCACCGACACGGTTTCGTTCAATTGGAGCAGCACGGGGACGCAGGTCGTCACTGTGACGGTGGATAACGGCATTGCCCAACAATCGAACACCCACACCATCAATTTGACGCAGGGGACGCAAGCCATCACCGGCGTGACGATTTCCGGTGCGACATCAGGCTCCACCGGACCGACCTACACCTTCAACGCCACCGTCTCGCCATCGAATGCCACCCAGCCCATCACCTACACCTGGCAGGCGGATGAGCAATCAACGGTGGTGCATACCGGGCAAGGCACAACCGATTCAGTTGATTTCCATTGGAATACCGCCGGCACGAAAAATATCACCGTGACGGTGGATAACGGCTTGGGCACGCAAACCGATGCGCACACCATTGTGCTTTCCAGTTGGTATGTGAACGGGGCGAGCGGCAGCGACAGCAACGATTGCCTTTCCCTTGCCACCGCTTGCAAAACTATCGGCGGGGCAATGGGCAAAGCCAGCAACAGCGATACCATCACCATCGCCGCCGGAACCTACCCTGAAACCCTCTCGGTAAACAAATCGCTGACCTTCATCGGCGCAGGGCGCGACCAAACCATCGTGGATGGCGGCGCATCGGATTCGGTGTTCGACATTCCCCTCAACACCTCCATAACATTATCAGATATGACCATCCGCAACGGCAGCGGACGCGGGGGCGGCGGTGACGGCGGCGGCATTTACGTTTTCGGCGCGCTGACCCTGTCTCAGGTGCGTGTATTCAGCAATACCGGCAATCTCGGCGGCGCGGTGTTCGTCAGTTCAACGGGGAGCCTCACGGCGACCAACACCACTTTCGACCAAAACGCCACGCAAACCAATGGCAACGGGACAATTTTTGTGGATGGGGGGAAACTCTGGCTGGAAAATTCAACCGTTTCGGGCAACCGCACCAACGCCCTCCACAACCAGAGCGGCGGAACAGTGGACATCTTCAACAGCACCATCAGCGGCAACGCGGGCGGCGTTTACAACGGCGCAACCCTGACCATGCGCAACAGCACCGTTGCCAACAATTCCGCCGGAAACGCCATTTCCAATAGCGGCACTTTCACCGTCAAAAGCAGTATTCTGGCGGCGCCGTCGGGGGTGGATGTGTGCGATACGCTCAGTTCGGGCGCAGTGAATCTCACTTCGCAGGGGTACAATCTTGAAAGCACCGACACCTGCGGCTTGAACGCCACCGGCGACAAAACCGGCATGAAACCATACCTGCAATCACTCGCCGACAACGGCGGCAACACATGGACGCACGCCCTGTTGCGCCCCAGTCCGGCGCTTGACGGCAGCGACAGTTCTGTCTGCCCCGCCACCGACCAGCGCGGCACCGCCCGCCCGGTGGATGGCGATGGCAATGGTACCGCCACCTGCGACATCGGCGCGTTTGAATCGGCGTTTGTGCCGTGGAAAATTTATCTGCCGTTAGTCATCAAATAATCATCGTACAAAAAAGGGCGGGGATTTTTCCCTGCCCTTTTTTGTGCGTCACGCTATCAATGAAGCCGATTTGTAAAAATCTGTATCCTCTCAAAATGTAGGGGTGACCCTTGTGGTCGCCCGGTAGGAACAGAGCAATGCTCTGTCCCTACTCCCTCCAATTCATTGAGAGGATACAAAAAATCTGTGAAATTCGTGGCTGAAAACCTCACGTCACGGTTAAATGTTAGCTGCCTTTGATTCACCAAAATGGTGTTTCGTAAACTAAAAGCCCTGTAACTCGCTGAAATCGGCGTACCCTTGGGTCAAATCACGGATGGCTTGCAACAGCGCCAACCGATTCATCCGCACTGATTCATCGTCTGTCATCACCAACACCTCATCGAAAAAGGTGTTGATGGGCGCAACCAACTCGCGGCGAATGGCTTCGATGACCGCCGCCAACCGCGACGCAGGGGTGAGGGTGGCGCGCGTTTTTTGCAGCGCGGTGTACAACGCCTGAGCCGCCGGTTCGTTCAGTGCGGCGGGTTGCAAATGGTACTGTGCATCCAATTTTCGTACCAACCGCACACAGCGGGCATACGCATCCAGCACCGACTCCCAGTCGGCGGCGGCGATGGCGTCCGTCAAATCCTGCGCCGCCGCGAGCGCCCGCGCGGGGTTGTCGCCCCGTTCCGCCAGCACCGCCGCCACCACATCGTGCGCGAAGCCGCGCTCGCGCAGCAAGCCTTCCAGCCGACGGGTCACAAATGCGTTGGTTTCATCGAGCACCACATCTGACACCGCCACCGGTTGGTGTTTCGCCGCCAGTGTCAGTCCCTTGCGCACCGAAAAGTCAATCCCTTTTTCCAGCAAAATCGTCACCAATCCCAGCGCTTCACGGCGCAGGGCGAAGGGGTCTTTATTGCCGCTGGGGAGCAATCCCACTGCCGCCAGTCCCATCAAACTGTCCAGCCGATTCGCCAGCCCCAGCGCAATACCGGCTTGCGTTTCGGGCAAGCCATCCCCTGCCCCGGCGGGCATGTAATGCTCTTTGATGGCCACCGCCACCGCTTCCGACTCGCCGGACAAGCGGGCATATTCATAACCCATTTGACCCTGCAAGCTGGTCAGTTCCACCACCATCTGCGTGGCGAGGTCGGCTTTGCAGAGATGTGCGGCGCGTTCCACTGTTTTGATGTCGCCTGCTGGCAAGGTGAGCATCTCGGCAATTTGCGGCGCAAATGTTTCCAGCCGGTGCGTTTTGTCCAGCATCGAACCAAGTTTCTCTTGAAACGTGAGGGTGTCCAAGCGGGGCAAAAATTCTTCCAGCGATTTTTCGGTATCGGCTCTAAAGAAGAATGCCGCATCGGCGAAGCGGGCAATCAACACCCTTTCATTTCCGGCGCGCACACTGTCTAAATGGTCGGCGCCGCCGTTCCGCACGCCGATAAAAT
>CAZMXX010000135.1:0-9228 GCA_964570315.1 uncultured Anaerolineaceae bacterium
CATGGATGATCGTCGCAAGCGTCCAAGTGCTATACAGGCCAGCGTGGTGCAACCATTCCCCCAGCACCCCGCCGAGCAGCACACTGCCCATCACAATTAAAATGTTTTGGCTTTCCAGCGCCATGCTGATGCCCACCAGCATGGTGACCAACCCCAGCCCATGCATCACCGTTTCCCGAATTTTCTGCGGCAGGCGGTTGCCCAGCGCAATCCCCACCGAGCCGCCAATTAATATCGCAATTGTGTTGATGATTGTTCCGGTCATTATGATTTCCCTGTGTTTGATGTGTGCCGCCATTGTACAATTGAACGGGATGATATGCAATTGGATGCGCGGGGGCAATTTACTTTTGCCCTCGGGTGGGATATAATAGCCTTATCCCATTTGATGCCGTCGGGGTTGCCGGGAAATCGAAACGGAGGGTTGACGGATGGATGAGCGCAGTCAGGAATTGCTGGTACCGTTATTTCCGCTGAATGTAGTGCTGTACCCCGGTATGTTGATGCCGCTGCATATTTTTGAGCCACGCTACCGGGCGATGATTAATGATACGATGCAGGGCAGTCAATCGTTTGTGGTGGTGCTGATTGCGGATGGTATGCCGGAGGGGGATGTGGATGTCGTTCCGAAGAGCATCGGCACGGTGGCGCAGATTGCCCAACTGCGGCATTTGAACCCGGAGCAGATGAGCGTCTGGGTGGTTGGCGCTGAAAAAATCGAGATTTTGGATTATCACCGCACCGCCGACGATTATTTGATGGCGCGGGTGCGGGTGCTGAACGATACACCCGTTGCCGAGGGTGGACATGTTCCCCCGTTGGAAACGTTGCACAAGCTGTTTGCCGTGTATATTGACCTGAAATTACAGTTGAATGACCATTCCCCCGACAGCATGGATTACGAACTTGCCGTTGAGCCGGATGAGCTTTCATATCAGATTGCCGGTTTGCTGGATGTCAGTTTGGCGGAAAAGCAGGCATTGCTGGAAATGTCCCACACGTCCGACCGGCTGGCGCACGAAGCGACCATTTTGGAGCGTGAGATACGCCATTTGCAGGAATTGCTCAAATCACACGTGACCCCGCGCACGCAGCCGTTGCCGTGGGGCGGTGAAGTGAATCTGAACTGACCATCTATGCCTGAACTCCCCGAAGTTGAAACCATTGTCCGTGGATTGCAACGCCCGTTGATTGGACGCACCATCACCGGCGTGGAATTTTTGTGGCACAACACCGCGCGTCCATCGGTGGCGGCACTGCACGCCGAACTCCCCGGCGCCCGCATCGAGCGGCTGACCCGGCGCGGGAAATTTCTGCAATTCACCCTTTCCACCGGCAAAACCATGTTCATTCATTTGAAGATGAGCGGCAATTTAATGGTGACGCCGCTCACTCTGCCGGTGCACCGCCACAGCCGAGCCGTGTTCACGCTGGACAATGACCACCGGCTGGAATTTAAAGACACCCGCAAATTCGGGCGCATCTATTTGGTTGAAAATCCGCAGGATGTGGTGGGGCATTTGGGTCCGGAGCCGCTGGCGGACAGTTTCACCGCCGAAGACTTCATTGCGCTCTTTGCCAACCGGCGCGGGCGATTGAAGCCGCTGTTGCTGAACCAATCGTTCATTGCCGGTGTGGGCAATATTTACGCCAGCGAAGCGTGCTTTTGGGCGAAACTGCATCCCGCCCGCCCGGTGGATACTCTTTCCCGCGCCGATTTGACGCGCTTGTATGAAGCGGTGCGGCAGGTTTTGCGGCACGGAATTGTGCTGAAGGGCGCGAGCCTCGATGATGTGTATCGCGGCGGCGAATTCCAGAATCACTTTCAGGTGTACGGCAAAACCGGCGAGCCATGCTCGCGGTGCGCCGCGCCCATTGAGCGGATAATGTTGGGGGCGCGCTCGACATTTTTCTGCCCGCGCTGTCAGCCGGAACCCAGCGCCGCTTGAATTTCGGGGATGACCTCGGCTGTCGCGTGTTCTCCCAATGCCACCAGTCGTTCAATCTGCTTTTTGCCGGTGCGGAAATAACTTTCGCCCGCCAATTCCGGCGGAGAGATAACCACTTCCGCCCGGTCAATGCCGCCGCCGGAGCGGCGCACCATCGTTTCGACGGCTGCCAGCCCGAAACGGAGCGGTCCCAACGGGCGGTGGATGGTCGGCACGAATAAATCAACGGCAATCACAATATCCGCGCCCAGCGCCCGCACCGCCGATACGGGTAAATTGTTCGAGATGCCGCCATCCCCCAGCAAATACCCCTGATACGCCACCGGCTCCGCGAAACCCGGCACGGCGGAACTGCCATGCACCACCGGGGCGAGGCGTCCGTGGGTGAACGTGACCGGCATCCCGCGTTCCAAATCGGTCGCCACAATTGCCAGTGGGCGGGAAAGGTCGGAAAATTGAATGTCCCCCATCAGGGCGATGAGCCATCGTTCCAGCTTGGCGAAGGACATGAATCCGTGGCGCGGAAATACCGGATGGGCGATTTTTCGCCAGCGGATGGTGGTGGCAATCTCCGCGAGGGTATCGGGGGATAAACCGGCGCAATACAGCGCCCCCACCAGCGCGCCCGCGCTCGCGCCGGAAACCATATCAATGGGGATGCCGGCGGCTTCCAGCGCGCGCAAAACGCCCACATGCACCGTTCCGCGCATCACTGCGCCACTGAGCGCCAAACCGATTTTCGGGCGGGCGGGTGTATCATTGATGGTTGACACGGGTTTTACATGTACCGGAATCGGCATGGTAGACATACAGCCTCCTTTTGTGTTATCATACATCAAATAAGTTAGGACTTCAATCACGGGATTAAAGTATGAGTTTTAAAGGGATAAAATCAAAAACGGCTTTGGTGTTGGCGGGCGGCGGATTGACCGGCACAGTGTATGAAATCGGCGCGTTGCGTGCCATTGATGATTTGCTGGTTGACCGCACGGTGAACGATTTCGACCTGTTTGTCGGCACCAGTGCGGGATCGCTGGTGGCGTCATGTCTGGCGAATGGCATCACCACCGAGCAGTTGATGCGCATCGTGGACGGGTCGGCGCAGACAATTGAGCCGATTGGTCCGCAGCATCTTTTTCGGTTCAATTTCGGGGAATTTTCCAAGCGGGCGTTGCAATGGCCCCGGGTGCTGTGGGGCGCGTGGTCGCATTATCTGCGTAATTTTGATGATATGACCGCTTTCGATTGGCTGTGGTCGCTGTCGGAAGGGTTGCCTTCGGCATTGTATGATGGGTTGGTGCTGGAAAAATATGTCCGCTCGGTGTTTGAGCAGATGGGGGGCAGCAATAGCTTCGCGGAATTGGCGAAAAAACTCTGCATCATCGCCACCGATTTGGACACCGGGGAGCGGCGTGTCTTCGGCGAAGATGATGCCTGCGAAGTGCCAATCTCGCTGGCGGTTGCGGCATCCACGGCATTGCCGCTGGTTTACAAGCCGGTGCGCATCGGCAACAAAGAGTATGTGGATGGCGGTTTGCGCGGCACGGCGAGCTTGGATGTGGCGATTGAACACGGTGCGAATCTGGTCATCTGCATCAACCCGCTGGTTCCGTTTGACAACAGCGCGCGCACTGCGATTCCGTTTTTGGGCGCGGACGGCGGCTATCTGAGCGACAAAGGGATGCAAGCCATCATGTCGCAGGTGTCGCGTATCACCATTCAAGCGGGGCTGCACTATCACATCAAACAATTGCGCCGCACATACCCGGAAGTGGATATTGTGCTGATTGAACCGCGTCCCGACGACCATCAGATGTTCTTTTATAATGTGATGCGTTATTCTGCCCGCCGCACCATCGCCGAACACGGGTTTGAGGCGGTGACGCTGGGGCTGGCGGAGAATCACCGCTTCTTCCACGATATTCTGAACCGCCACAACATCCCCATCAATCGCCGGTTGGCGCAATCGGAGTTGCAGGAAATCAAGCAGTCGGAATATAACCAGCAGGTCATCAAAAAAGTGCTGGAACGCCGTTCTGCCGATGAGTTGAGCGTGGTGGAAAAGTTGAAATGCACGCTGGCGAATTTGGAAATTGCGCTTGAGGGGTTGGAGAACGCTTAGCCTTTTACCCGCTAATCCGCGCCGATTTCCCGCAAAATATGCGGATACAGGGTTTTCCCGTGGTCAAAAATATCCGTCAGGGCGAGTGTTTTCCAGACCGCGCCTTTGACCGTCACCTGTTTTCCGCTCATGGCTTTTTTCAGCGAGAGTTCCCCCAAAAAAATCTGATGCAATGTTTCCGCCGCCATGTTGATTTGCACATCGGGGCGGATTTTTTGCGCCCCGAAAGTGGCGGTCGGGGGGGATTTGCGTCCGTTCAGGGTGATGGTGGCTGCGGGCTGGGTGCAGGTCAGTTGGATGACCACCTTCGATTTTTGCAGGGCGCGGGTGGCGGTGCTGTTTTCGGTGCGCAAACGGGTGAAGAGTGCGTCGAAGGTGCGGTACAGTTCATCGGTGTTGGCGAAGGGCGGCATAGAAACCTCACGCAACCAGATGCGGAATGTGCGCTTTGCGCAGCGCGGCGAGGGCGGATTTCACCGTTGTGACCAGCGCCAGCGTTTGGGCGGTGTCTGATGCAAGACCATCCGCCGGGATGGGTTCGCCGAAAACGACCTTCCACGGGGTGGGGAGCGGTACGTTTCCCAGCACGCTCATCCACGGGGCGAAGGCTTCCGGCACGGATGACGTTTGCGCCAGTTTGGCGGCGGCATCCGAGCCTTCCACGCCGATGATGGCGACGGGGACAATCGGCGCGGCGGTGTCAATCGCCATTTGTGCCGCCTGCATCCATGAAATCCCCGTTTCGGCGCTGTTGTCGGGATAGACTGCCACCACTTCATCCTGTTCCAGCAGCCGCGAACCGTTATCCATGTTGGCGGGCGCTTGCCCCATTTTGTCGAAAGTGACCGAGAAGAAGGGGATGCTGGCGAATTTCTGCCGGTACAGCGAGCGCACCTGCCGCATATCGGGGTGTTCGGTGGCGACGGCGGTGGAGACGATTGCCCCAATCCACGGATATTGTCCGGCGGCATCGCCCACCAGCAACACGCGCCCGTCTTCGGGGATATTTTCCACTGCCAGCGTTTCCACGCGCCAATACACTTTGTACAGAAAATCCATGAACGGCTGGAGGGCTTGGGCAAATTCCCAATCCATTCCCCATTCATCGGTTTCGTATTCACCGGTGATGCGCCGTTTCAGAAAATCGCGCTGATATTCTAGGGTGTAATTCAGCATATACCACACCCCTTTCCACGTATCCACATCCAGCAAATCGCTGCCGACGGCATTTTGCAGCCGAGCCAGCACGCGCGGGCGGCGTTCCGTCAGCGCGCGCATCGTTTTGCCCGCCAAACGCATTGCCCCGCGCATGGAAAACGGCGGCGGCATATAATTCGGGGTGACGGCTCTTACCCGTTCCGCCAGCGCGTCGAGTTCTTCAATCAACTGCGCCCGCAGGGTATCGTAATCCTCCGCCGGTGGCGCATCGGACGGCGCATCGGCGGCGGGTTTGGGCTGGTGATGGCGGCAAAATTCCGAATCTGCCAGCGCGAAATTTCGGCAGCGAGTGCCTTTTTTGGTGGTGGCGGCGCATTGTCTGCCTGTATGTTCAGCCATAATTGTGTCCTTTCAATCGCATTGGCGGCGCAATTTTCGCCCCCAATTTTCAACGGCTAATCGCCATCCACTGCTTTTTGCAACTGTTTCAGCCGTTTCACATGGGCGGCTTCAGCGGGGGAAAGATGGCGAAAATAGTTTTGTTCCCGAAATGCCTGCATCGTTTCTTCCGCGCTGTGTGCCGGATAAAATCCCAGCACATCTTCCATCGCCGTGGTGTCGGTCACCAGCCGGTAGCGCAGAAAATCGGGGTGCAGGGGGATGGTCTTTCGGTGGCGGCGATTGCCGCTTTCAATTTGATAACGTTTGTATGCCATCGGGTGCGGCAGGGGGAGGGGAATTTTCCCCGCCAGCGCAATCATCCGCGAGAGGGGTAGGGGCGGGGCGGCGGCAATGTTGAACGTCCCCTCGGCGGCGGTGGCGACGGCATGCGCCAGCGCGTCCGCCGCGTCATCTTCATGCAATAATTGCAGCAGCGGATTGAAGCCCAGCAGGGCGACCGGCGCGGGCATGGACAGCCAGCGCACCGCCAAACTATCCACCGTGGCGCCGATGATGTGCGCCATGCGCAGCACCGCCACCCGCAGCGCGGGCGATGCGCGGCGCAAATCGCCGACGAGGGCTTCCATGTGCCGCAAATTGCGCACCAGAGGGTCGGATGCGGTGGGGGGGAAGGGGGTATCTTCGGGGAGCATCGCCGGGGCATCCGCGCGTGCGCCGTACACCAGCCCCCGGCTTTTGACGGTGAGGTGGGTCACGCCCGCCGCCGCGCACGCCGCAAAAAATTTCGCCGTGCGGGGAATATCGTATGTGCCGGTGGGGGTATGTTGCGGCAGATGGCACACCGCCGCGACTTGATGCTCGCGCAGGATGTCCGCCATTTCCGGCGCGGCAAAATCGGTTTTGATGAAAATGTCCGCGCTGTCGGGTAAATCGGGGGCGCGGGTGTCAATGCCCACAATGCGATGGGACTCTTTCAGCCGTGCCGCCACTTTTTCGCCCCAGTATCCGGCAATTCCGGTGATGGCGATGGTTTGTTTTGCCATGGTTTTTCTCGCTATGGTTTCCGTTTGCGGCGGAGGAGCCATCCGCCCACAACGCCCACCGCTGCGCCGGCGGCAATTGCCATCCCGGCGATATTTCCGTTTTTCTGCGCGGCACTTTTTCGGCGGGAGGGGAGTTGCGCGGCTTGAATCTCCGCCAGTTTTTCGGGATGACGGCGCAGTTCATCCGCCAGCGCGCGTTTGCGGGCGATGTCTTCATCCGTCAAAAAATGCCCGTGACTGCGCAAGCCGGAAAGTTGCAAGCCGTGTTTTTTGAAAAGCCGGTAAATTTCCTTCACCCGCGCCATGTCAATATTGCGCCCGACGGTGTAATCCTCGAACCTGCCCTCCATTGCCAGCAGTGCCGTTTCCGCCAAACAGGCGTATGCCACTCCCGGCGGCAAGCCAATATCGTACCCGAAATCGGGTTTGCCGGGCAGTAGAATTTCCCCCGATTCGATGACCAGCACATCGGGGCGCAGCGCGGCTTCCTCGGCGGTGATGTCCGGCGGGCGGGCAATATCGCAGATGACCGCGCCCGGTTTGCACTGGGTGATGTCCACAATGCGGGTGTTGAGCGCGGTGGTGGTGGTCACAATCAAATCCGATTCGGAGACGTATTCGTCGGCGCTGGTGCTGATGGTGACGTTGGCGCCGGGCGCTTCGCTTTCGATGGTGCGTTTCAGTTGAATGAGCTTTTCGGGGCGCGGCGCAACCAGCGTGATGTTCGGCACGGCTTGCGCTAGCAGCCGCGAGCAGACCGACCCGATGGAACCCGTCGCGCCGATGACCATTACTTTGGCTTCCGCGGAATTTTCCAACCGGAGCCCCATCTTCACCACCGCCTGCTTCGCCGTTTCCAGCGTCGCCGCCACGGTGAGGCTGTTCCCGCTGGTGATGGCAATATCCGCCTTTTGCGCCACGGTGATGCCCGCGTCGCCCACCACCGAGGTGAACGCGCCCAGCCCCATAATCCGCGCGCCGAAGCGTTCCGCCATGCGTGCGGCGTGAATGAGCCGCCGGTACACAAAACCGGCATCGCGGCGCATCAGTTCCTTCGGCGTTGCCCCCAAAGTGATGAGGTAGCCTTCCACTTTCTGCCCTGTGGCGGGGCTTTCAATCCCTCTGATTTTGCTCACAAAAAACGGGGGGATGAATGCCGCCGTCCATTCCACCAGCCGGTCGGGCAGATAGCGCGCCAGCCGGAACGTGGGATGTTTGGAAATGAAAGAGACGCTGAGCGGGTGAATCACAAAAGCGAAACGGTTGATGTTCGCACTTTCGGGTTGCAGGAATTGAATGCCCGGTTGCCACTCCAGCTCCGCCATCAAATTGAGATAGGTGTTTTCAGTGAGCGGCACGGTTTTATCGGGGCGGATGGCAACCAGACACGCCTCGAAGGTGGCGGCGGAATGCTGCGCCGGCGCGCTGCCCAGCGGGGGGATGACGGTGACAATGCCGTGCGCGCCGCGCGCCGTCAGGTCGGCGAGGTCGTCATCGGTGGCATTTTCGGCGACGATTAATTTTCCCTTTAAAGATGAAGGGGCATAACGGCGAATGCTGCCCATATCGCCCGCCAGAATATCCGCCCATTCAAACGGGGCGACACTGCGGGAAACGCCTGCCGTGCCCGCCGCCGGGAATATCCGGTTGAAGGTAAAATCCTTCATTTGCGCCAGCGCCGGTTTGGCGATGGTCGCCAGCGTGCCCGTGCGCCCCATCCCCACGGGGTCGGGCAGGGCGAAAAAGACGATGGAATCGGCGTAACGGACGTGTTCGGTGTATTGCCCCAGTGCCTGCGCCAGCCCGTGATGGTTGGTCAGCGGAACCATCAGCACCCGTTTGCGCGCCCAAATGCCCGGCTGGGCATCCGCTGCGAGCCGTACCGCCCAGCGTTCCATGGTGGCTCGCACGCCGGAACCGTCCACCACCGGCGTTTTTTCGGCGATGGTGAAGAGTCGCTGTGCCATACTGTGGGGCACGGTCTGCTTGCCGAGGCGCAACGTGCGGGCGATGCCTTGCAGGGCAATGGCGTCCACCGTGCCGTCCAACTCGGCGATGTGTGCCGCCATTTCATCTAAATTTTTATTGCAGCCGATGTGCCGCACTGAAATTTCATGCCCCAACAGCGAGATTGTTTCAGTGTAGGAGGCAATCTCCCGAAAGTGGAGCGTTACAATCGAATCCATATTTCGCCTTTATTTTTCAATTAAATTCTCGTATCCTTTTTCCGCCAACAGTTTTGGATATTCGCTGTACAGCGGCTTAATCGCGGGGAGCAGTTTCAAAATTTTGGGGATGGGTCCTTTGGCGACAATCTCTTTTTTGGAGAGCGCCGCCATCAGATTGACCTTTCCGTGCCAAAAGGCATGGGCGACATCGGCTTTCATGGACATCCCCACATCCGGTTCCAGGTCGCAATCGCCGTCGATCACGTCCACAACCGCATCGGGTTGGGTCGGTTGTCCTTCGGCGTTGATGTGGGTGCCGGCGTCGGGGACGTTGGTTCGCTATTGGAGGATGACCTTCGATTGGGCGTTTTTGGGTCCGGCTTTGG
>CAZMXX010000136.1:0-9202 GCA_964570315.1 uncultured Anaerolineaceae bacterium
GGGCGAGACCGGCTCGGTGCGGCAGGGGGCGACCCCGGCTGGATTAAACCGGTCGAGTTGGAAGTTGCGGTTGCCACGGGCGAAACGTCCGGCGGGCACACCCTGCAATTTCAATTGCCCGATGTGACCATCAGCGGCGCATTGAGCATCAGCACGGGCGGATTGAACGGCAACGCGCTGGTATGGGCGTGGTCGGAGGATGGCGGCTTTGTGAAAGGTCGCTTCCCGATTACCAATTCGGCGGGCAGTTATTCGCTCGGTGTGATTTCCAACACCCTGTGGCACGTCGGGGCGGCATTTGAAACGGATGATTCCTACTGGGTAGCGCGAGACTCGGTGGCGGTGGGCGGCAGTAACGCCACGCTCGATTTGGCGCTGACGGGACCGAACCCGAAACCTGCGCCCGTGGTCGTCACTTTCGACGCGGCTGACCCGCAGCGCATCGTTTTGGCGGATGGCACGCACATTTACATCCCCGCCGGGGCAATGCCCGTCACGGGCGAAGTCACCCTGCGGGTGGTTCCCATCGCCACACTGCCGCAACAGCGACACGCCTCCAACGTGTACGGCTATGGCTACGCCTTCCTCGCCACCGATAGCATGGGGCAACCCATCGAATCGAACTTCAATCAGGATGTCGTCATCGGCTTCACCTATGATGACGCGGAACTCGTGCGGCAGGGCATTTACGAGCCGCGTCTCAAACCGGCGTATTACTCCACCACCGACAATTCGTGGACTTTCCCCAACAGCTACGCCGTGGACATGGTGAACAACATCGTCACCATGCAGATTGACCACTTCACCGATTTCGTTCTCACCGCAGACCCACCGCTGATGGTATATCTGCCGCTGGTGATGAAATAACTTCCGGCGTGATGCGTGAAGCGTGAGATGGCATATCATCACGTTTCGCGCATCACGCTTTTCGTTGAGGGTATATTTTACAAAAAACGCACCCTGTGCTATCCTGCCCCCATCATGCTGAAAATGAACACGCAATCGACACCAAAATTCACCAAACGCACCAAGAAGCCCGACCCGTGGTTGGGAGTTTTGTGTTGATGCGCTGAAGCCGGTTGCAACCAAAGCCGATTGTCCCAACCCATTTGGAGACAGTCGGCTTTTTTTATTGTCCAAAATCAGGTAGTCTCCCCGTTGAGTGTTGCAAGTTACCATTGTGCCGGAATGAACCGTAATGGCACAAAGAAAGCCAAGTTTTTTTTGTTTTCCTGCCTTTTGCTTTGTGACCTTAGCGGCTTCGCGGTAAATTCAACATCTGTTTTGCAACAACACCCAAGAGGGAGACTGTCCAAAATCAGAGAGGTGCGAAAATGGCTCAACCCACATTTCAATTCAAAGATTATCAACCCCGCCAACTGGAAATCATTGATACAACCCTGCGGGAAGGCTCGCAGTCGTCATTGCTGCATGACCGCTACAAATATTTCTTCACCCAAACCGACAAGCAGGAAATTGCGCGGGCGTTGATTGTCTACGGCGTGAAATTCCTGGAGCTTTTTTCGCCGGTGGTCAGCCCGCAGGAAAAAGATGATTTCGCCGCCGTGAAAGCGGTGCGCGATTCGCTGATTGCCCAAAAAGGATACACTTTCCTGCTAGCGCACGTCCGCACCCACCCCGACGATGTGGCAGCCGCCATCGAAGCGGGGTGCGATGGGTTGAACTTTTATTTCGGTACTTCTGATGTTTCCCGCTCGTTCAATCACGGTAATTCGCTGGAAAAAATTGTGGAACGGGCGCGCCCGCTTTTGGAGGATGTGCGCCGAAACTATCCCCATTTGATTTTGCGTTTCAGCGGGGAGGACGCTTTCCGCACCCGTCCGGAAGACCTGTTTTTCGTGTACGACCGTCTCGCGCCGCTGGTTGACCGCATCGGCACGCCCGACACGGTGGGAGTCGCCACGCCCGCCGCCGTCGCCGAGCGGATGACGCTTCTGCGTGAGCGATACCCGCGCTTGGATTTGGAAGGGCACTTTCACGACGACCGGGGATATGCCCTGTTCAACGCCCTCACCGCCGTCACCCACGGGATGCGCTATATCAACACCACCCTGTTGGGTATCGGCGAGCGTTCCGGCATCACTTCAATGACTGCGCTGCTCTTCAATTTGTATATCGACCGGGAATACGACAAACTGGAGGGGTATCATCTGCGGGGCTCGTACCCCATCAACGTTATGCTGGCGGATAAATTGCGGAAACTCGTCCCCTCAAAAGAGCCGGTCAGCCTGACCAACCGCACCCATGCGGCGGGGGTGCATCAAAAAGCGGTGCTGAACAATCCGCTGGCGTATGAGGCGCACCCGCTCGACCTGTTCGGCGTGACCGAGTCGGAAATTCTACTGGGTCCGTTGAGCGGGTGGAATGTGGTACATTATTATCTGAAGGAAATTAAAGGCTTCAATATCGGTGAGGGGATGGCGAAAAAAGTGGCGGCGGCGTTCAAAGAGCGGGTGTACCATTTACAGCCGAGCGAATCGCCGGGGGAAATGCTGGAAACGCTGGCGGAAAACGAATTCGGCTTACACCGCATTGCGATGCCCGCGCGCTTCAAAGACCGCATCGTGCAGGTGATGTCCGCTAGCGAGCTGGACGCGCCGCTTGCCATGCCTCACGCACCGACAGCACCATCCCGCTCAACCCCGCCAGCGTGAGCCAGCCACCCCAGCCCAATGTGATGGCGTCGGCGTACACGGCGGCGATGGCATCATCCACCAGAAAAAATTGGCGAAGCGCCAGCACGGTGGCGGACAGTCCGGCAACGGTGGCGGCAGTGGTCAGCCAGCGCAGGGGCAATTGCCGGAAAAGGGGGGCGATGACCGCCACACCAATGGCGGCGCCGGCGGTGAGCGTTTGCAACCGAAATTCGGCGCTCATCAGCACCCCCGGCGACCACACCGGCGACAGTATCGCCAGCGCGAGCGGCAGCGTTGTTAGCCGCAGCAGGGCATTCGCCGACCAATTCAAGCGCAATTGACGGTTGACCGCGAACAGCGGCAACACCAGCGCGGCAGTCGCCGCCGGGAGCAAAAAGTGCAATCGCTGAATGGGGAGCAGCCCGAGCCGTTTTTCCGCCAGAAACTTCACGAATTCCGCCAGTCCGGGCGCGGTCAATTGCTCCGCCACTGCGGGGCGATAGATCCACGGTGCAAATCCCGCACCGATGGCAAAAGCGAGGAGCGAAATCGGCAAAAGGTAGCGCGAAATTTTCATTTGTCCCCCTTTGGGGCGGGAATAATGCCAATGGTGGCGAGGGTTGTGCTCACCCCCGCCGGATTGCCCGCCACATCCAGTACATCAAGCCGCGTGCCTGTGTCGGGTTGATAGAGTCCCACCACCAGCGGCAGGTCGGTGAGTGGGGTGTCGGGCGAAATATCGAGCGCGTGGGTGTCGGCGATGATTTGCCCGACGCGCCAGTCGGTGGTGGGGAAGCGGGCGCACACCGGCGCGCTGTCGGCTTGGGCGTATTTTTTCTCCGAATCAAGATGCACGAAAACCTTATATTGTTCGCGTAACGATTGCCGTGCCTGCCAAAACAACGTCACCCTAATTCTGCCACCCGGATAGCTTCGTCGGGCGTTGAGCGAATAGCCAACCAGCGTGATTTTTCCGCCGAAATTAATGTCGGTCACAACGTCAGGGCGGGGGTCGCGGGCGAAGACGGCGGGGATAGCGGTGCGGTCGAATTGCTCCGCCAGCGCGACGGCGTCAAGTTTCCCCAAATCCAACGGGGTGGGCGTGCGCTGGAAAATCGAGAGCGTCGGAGTTCCGGCGGCGTTCACCACCGTCCCGATTTCCACCAGCGGGGCAGGGGGGGGCGCGAGCGGCGTGGCGTCCACCAACTCCGCCGCCACAAACCGGAACTCCGCCCCCGGATTGCACGCGCGCGGGGTGTGTCGGGTGTACCAAGCGGTCACGTCTTCTTCCTCATTGCTTTCATAATCGCCATCCAATGCACCGGAGGCAATCAGTGCGCCGACCGACTTCCAGCCGGTTTTGTGCGGAAATCCGAAAAAGCCCGTCCGGGGTTTGGGAACTTCCGGAGGGCGGAAAATTGCGATATTCCCGGCGGGATAATCGCGCACGAAGTTGTGGGTATGGTTCACAAAAGCGTTCCACAGATAGAGCGATGAGATGAGCACCAGCACAATGTTGACAGCCCATACGGCGCGGCGGGGGAATCGAATCTGCGCCGCTGCCCAACCCGCCAGCAACGCCCACCCCGGCAGAACGGTGTAAATGTGGGTCAGTGGAGTGGCAACGGCGAAATTGTAACCCAGAAAAGGCACGGCGAAATATACCAGCGCGGTGCGTTTCGCGGTATCCAGCGCGGGGGAGATGAAGGCGGCGAGCAGAATAGCCGCCATCGGAAACACCGTCCACTGCCCCAGCCAATCGGGGGTGGCGGCGAGCATCAACAGGGTGGCAACGCTGAAAATTGTCCACCATTTGCCTTCTCTGTGATGAAAGACCGCCCAGCCCAAAAAGCCCACGAGCAGCAGTCCGGCAATCAAAACGAAATAAAATGAGCTGTAAAATGCGTTAAAGTTCAAAAAATCGGCGAGATGATTTTTCAGCCCCGCGCCGATGCGCCCGCTGACGTAATCGCCCGTGCGGGAAATCTGGGGGTCAAGCAGGTAGGGGGCGTAGAAAATCGCCGCCGTGCCGAGGGTGGTGATGCCCCAGCCCACCCCGCCGAGCAGGGCGCGGCGAAGGTCTTTTTTCGCCCCCGAAAGCCATATCCAGCCGATAGCCGGGGCAACGAGAATCGCGTCATAATGCGCCAGCAAGCCTATCCCCAAAAAGAGACCGGAGAGCAAAAGCCAGCGCCATTGTTTTTCGCGCTGCCAGCGCCAAAATGTCCACAGCGAAAGGAGGCTCATCCATATGACGATGGTTTGATACTGCACGATGCGACTGAAGCCGACCATCAACCCGCCGGCGGCGAGGATGGCGGTGGCGTAACGGGCGGCGCGGGTGGAAAAGAGGTCTTTTGCCAGCAGGTAGAGGGTGAGCAACCCCATCACCCCCGCAATGGCGAAGGGGATGCGCGCGACGCCCTCGGTGATGGTTCCGGTGAGCGTCCACACGGCGGCGGGCAGGAGGATTTCGCCGGGACCTTTACCGCGCAAAAAGAGCGCGTCCGCATGCCCCTGAACGGCTTCGGCGGCGGAAATCATCGCCAACGCTTCGTCGCCCTGAAATTCGCTGTAGCCCAAATCCGCAAAACGCAGCCCGACGGCGAGCAGCAGCACCAGCGCAAAGCCGATGGCGGTGGCGGTGATTTTTTCCGCCGGGGCGCGGGGAACGGCGCGGCGGGCGCGGGGATGGAGAAACGGCGCGAGGGCAAGGGCGTTCAGCAGCGCCAGCAGTTGCCATGCGGCGATGCCGCCGGGCAGATAGTGCAGGAGCAGCGTGCCGAGCATAGCGATGGCGTATCCGATGCCCAGCGCGAGCGCGAAACGGGGCAAACGGCGTTGCGTCGGGAAGAGCCACTGCGTCCATCCCCAGCCGGGGAGGAGCAGCGTCAGCGCGACGGCGGCGAGCGGGGTCAGCGGGGCGAAGAGCAGTCCCAGATTCGCCCCCGCCAACAATACAAAAAAGGTCAGTAATGGGGAAAGTTTTTTCATTTCGGTAGGGTTGTCATCGGCGCAGGCGTTGGTTTTGGCGCGCTTGTGCCGCCTCCCACCGCCGACGCTCCTCCTCGGTTTCCAGCACCAGCCGGGGAACTTTGGTCGGGTTGCCCGTTTCATCCAGCGCGACATAAACCAGAAATGCCGAGTTGGTGTGCGTTTGCTCGCCGGTGATGGGATTTTCCGCCACCACCCGCACGCCCACTTCCATAGAAGTGCGCCCCACGTAATTGACGCGGGCATAAAACATCACCAAATCGCCGACGTGGACGGGCGAATGGAAGGTCATCGAATCGATGGCGATGGTGACGGAAGGGCGCTGGGCGTGGCGCATGGCGCACAAGCCGCCCGCTTCATCCACGAATTTCATGATGATGCCCCCGTGGACATTGCCCAACGGATTGGCGTGTTCGGGCATCATGAAGTGGTGCAAAACAATTTCGGAATCGCGCACGTGCTTTTCAGTTGGTATCATCTGCGGGAACCTTTCGCGCTAAAAAACTATAGCCGTGCCAGTTGTGCACAATCATTTTATTGCGTTTCTGCCCGGTGTCCAATTCCACCGTCACATGCTCAACGCGCACCGGCTCACCGTACAACGCTTCAACATGGTTGCAGGCGGCGAGTCCCGTTTCGGCTTGCACGGTATGGGTGGCGATAATTTCGCCCTGACTTTTCACAATTACGTGATAGTGCGCCATTGCGGTATTTTGTGACGGAAAGACTGGCGGCGGTCAGCGTATGCGCAACCACCGGAATTGATACGGTTGCAGGGTGATGGACACCTGCGGCTCAAATGATGAAACTTCTTCACCCGTAACAATATCATAGGGCGGCACTTTCATCAAATCATCGCGGGGAATTGATACGGATTGCGGCGCGGCGGACAGGTTTATCAGCGCCAAAATCGCGGCGGTGTCATCGTAGCGGAAGTATGCCAGCACCGCCGGATTATCATGCCGGACGAAGCGCAATTCGCCGTTTCCGAAAACGGGATGCGCCTTGCGCACGGCGATCATTTTGCGGATGGTGTGCCACAGTGAGCGCGGGTCGGCTTGTTGGGCGGCAACGTTCACCCGCCGGTAGCCGAAGGTATCGTCGTCGATGAGCGGCTCATAAAATGTCGCGGGGTCGGCGGCGGAAAAACCCGCGCCGGGCGCATCCGTCCACTGCATGGGGGTGCGCACGCCGTTCCGGTCGGGGAGCGAGATGTTGTCGCCCATGCCGATTTCATCCCCATAATACAAAACCGGCGTGCCGGGCAGCGAGAAGAGGAGCGCGTTGGCGGCTTCGATTTTGCGGCGGTCATTATCCAGCAACGGCGCCAACCGCCGCCGAATACCGAGGTTGAGCCGCATTCGGGGGTCGGGGGCGTATTGCGCCCACATAAATTGACGGTCTTCTTCCGTGACCATTTCCAGTGTCAATTCGTCATGGTTGCGCAGAAAAACGCACCATTGAGCATTATCGGGGATTTTCGGGGTGTCTTCCATGATTTTGATGATGTCCGCGCTGTTTTCCGTCTTGAAGGCTTTGAAAATGCGGGGCATCACCGGAAAGTGGAACGCCATATGGAACTCATCGCCGGGGACGGTCGGGTCGGTTTCATCCCCGCCGAAGTAGGGGCGCAGGTCGCGCGCCCATTGGTTCGCCTCGCCGAGCAGGATTGTGCCGGGATATTCCGCGTCCATCATCGCCCGCACGCGCTTCAAAAAAGCGTGCGTTTCGGGCAGATTTTCGCAATTCGTGCCTTCACGCTCGAACAGGTACGGCACGGCATCGGCGCGGAAGCCGTCAATCCCCAAATCAAGCCAAAAGCGGATGACATCCATCATCTTTTGCGCCACTTCCGGGTTATCGTAATTTAAATCGGGCTGATTGGCGTAAAACCGATGCCAATAATATTCGCCCGTTTGCGGGTCGAGCGTCCAGTTGGAGGGTTCGGTGTCCACAAAAATGATGCGGGCATCGGCGTATTTTTGGTCGGTATCGCTCCAGACATAATAATCGCGGTAGGGGTTGTCCTTCGATTTTCGGCTTTCGATGAACCACGGATGTTGGTCGGAGGTGTGATTCAGCACCAAATCGGTGATGATGCGGATGTTGCGGGCGTGCGCTTCGTCCACCAGCCGTTTGAAATCATCCACCGTGCCGTAATCGGGATGGATGGAAAAATAGTCCGCCACATCGTACCCGTCATCTTTCAGCGGCGAGGGAAACATCGGCAGCAGCCAAACGCAGTCCACCCCCAACGCTTGCAGGTAATCGAGTTTGCTCACCACGCCGAGTAAATCGCCTTTTCCATCGCCATTGCTGTCGGCAAAAGCGCGAATGTGCAGTTCATAAAAGATAGCATTTTTGTACCAGAGATTGTTGTGGGTCATTTGTCGCTCGTCATTTGTTATTTGTGAAATGGAGATCCGTCGTCCGTTATTTGCCCGGAACATCTGCCCAGCGATGCCGCAGGTCGCTCGCGGCTGTTTTTGCGCGGGCAAAAAGCTCGGTGCGGTTGACGGTGGCGGGCAGCGTGCCGACCGTTTGTAGCTTCAGCTCCACCACCTCCCGCGCGAAGAGCAGGCACGCTTCCGGCGGCTGACCGTCCAATTGCGCGGTCAGATAACCTGCCCAAAAAGCGTCGCCCGCGCCGGTTGCATCGGCGATGGCGATAGTGCGCGCGGGGAGATAGCCCATCAACCCGCCCTTTTTTGACACCAGCGACCCCGCCCCGCCGAGCGTGAAAACCACAGTTTCCGCGCCCCAATCGTGCAGACGATCCACTGCCGCGCGCGGGGAGATGTCCGCCCCAAAAAGCCGCCGCGCGTCATCCAGCGACGCTTTGGTGATGGACACTCGGCGGAACAGGGTGCGCAAAATCGCCAGCGCCTCGGCGCGATTGTCCCAAATGAGCGGGCTGTAATTCGGGTCGAGGGAGATGATTTTTCGCTGCCGGTGCGCGCGCTCGAAGGCGGATTTTATCGCGGAGCGGCACGGTTCTTTCGACAGGGCGAAGGTGGAGGCATGCACAACTTTGGCGGCGGCAATTGCCGTGTCCGAAATTTCATGCGCCGCGAGCCGGTAATCCGCATCCCGAAACGCCTCGAATTCCGGTGTGCCGACGGTGCGGGAGACGAAAATCACGCTGGTGCGCACCGTCGCATCCCGCGCCAGAAAATCGGTGACCACGCCATTCGCGCGGAGGGAATCCGCCAGAAAACCGCCGAACGCCCCCGCTCCGATTTTGGAAATAACTGCCGAGCGCAATCCCAAACGGGCGACATTCACCGCGATATTCGCCGGAGACCCGCCCAAATGCCGCCGGAAGGTATCGGCGTGGCGCAATCCGCCGGTCATTTCGGTGGAGATGAAATCAATCAACGTTTCACCGATGGTTAAAATGTCAATTGCCGGTGTTTGTGCCATAAAGGTGTGCCAACTCCGAAAGGGGAATGCTGTTCTCCGGGTGCGGGTCTAAAAACCACGGTGGCAGCGCCAATGAGCCGTGCTGTAAAACGCGATTGCGCGCCGTGTTGATGGCATTAATGTAGCCT
>CAZMXX010000137.1:0-9088 GCA_964570315.1 uncultured Anaerolineaceae bacterium
TGCGGGGCGTGTGGCACGTTGCGGGCAAGCAAGCGCTCAGCCGCGCCGACTTCGGTGAACGTCTGCTCGATTGGTGGGGCATCGGGCATCGGACGCGGGTGCGGCGGGGGTTCGCCGCCGATTTGCCCTTTCCCACCCCGCTCGACCTGCGGCTGGAAATTTCGGCGGCGGAAGCGGCACTCGGAATGGTGTTTTCGGGGGTTGACACCGTGCTGGAAATTTGTCAATCGCGCCAATCGTGATAAAATATCGGCAGTTATGCGCCCGTAGCTCAATGGATAGAGCATCAGTCTTCGGAACTGACGGTTGGGGGTTCGAATCCCTCCGGGCGTGCTTGATACAACTTGACCTTGAGGCGGCGGTTGCTCGCAGTTCGCCCGCAAATTCCGTTCTCACTCAAAAATCACCCCTAAATGCCCCGAAACGCCTCTTTTTAATTTTCAACATAGTTTTTAGCAAAGGACGAAGGGTTTTTCGACATAGTTTTCGACAAGGCAAAAATTTATCGCCGGCGGAAATTTATGGTCATTGCTCACTTCCCTGCCAAAAACAGAAAAATATCAACCAAAACCATAATCCGGGAAAATAACCGATTGATTAACTCATGTTACGCATTTAAATTGACCACTGTCTTTGCCGATGGTTTATCATCTGAACCGCCAAAGCGGTTTATCTCTACAGTGTGAGCAAGCGACTTTAGGCGGCTGCTCCTAGATCTGTCAAACTTTGCGTGTTTCCCCGGCAAAGCCGAGAGGTTACCTAATATGTAGTTAAAAAATCCCGAAAAACTGATTTGGTGTTGACAAATCAAGAATAACCGGCTATAATGGGAACGTTCCCGTAGTTTTGGAGTCAAGCGTGCAAAAACGACCCACTATCATAGATGTAGCTGAATATGCCGGCATTTCAAAAAGCACCGTGTCTCGCGTCATCAGCGGTGGCAGTGTGCGCGAGGAAACCAGACAGCGGGTGATTGCGGCGATAGAGGCGTTGGGATACGAACATAACGCGATTGCCAGCAGCATGCGCACCAATCGCACAAACATCATTATGCTGGCAATTCCCGACATTACCAACCCTTTTTGGCCCGATGTGGCGCGCGGGGTGCAGGATGTGATGGATGAAGCCGGATATGCCGTCGTTTTTGCCAACAGCGATTGGCACGGCAACCGTGAAAAAATGTTTCTGCGGATGGCACAGCGCAATCGTTTCGATGGGATCCTCATTAACCCCATTCAGGTGACCGCCGCAGAACTGGACGAAACACACTTGCCCACCGTCCTCATCGGCTCGCGTACCGATTATCCCGGCTTCGATTCTGTCGGTTCCAATAGCTATGACGGCACATGGCAGGCGCTGAAACATCTTTTTTCATTGGGACATCGTCGCATCGGATTGATTCGAGGCAAGCGCGTGAATCGTCCCGGCGTCTCGCGTATGCAAAGTTATCTGGATTTTTTGGATGAACACAATTTGCCCCGTGATGATACGTTGATTGTTGAATATCCCTTCGACCAACAAGGGGGGTATCAGGGAGCAACCGACCTGCTGTCGTCGCCGACGCCGCCCACCGCAATTTTAGCCGCCAATGATATTCTGGCGATGGGAGCATTGCAGGCGGCACACGATATGGGCATCGCCGTGCCGGACGGGGTGTCCATTGTGGGACAGGATGATATCTTCCCCGCGAAAATCACCGTGCCGCCGCTGACAACAGTGGCAAAGCCGAAGTATGAAATCGGGATGCAGGCGGCGACCGTTTTGCTGGCGCGCATTAATGGTGAAACTGACTGCCAACGGCAGCCGCATCTTTTCCCATGCCGGTTGGAGATTCGCGGTTCCACCGCGCCGCCCCGATCTTGAACAAGTTTGACCATAAAAGAGTGGTCTTTTTTATTGACTCGCAGTGGGAACGTTCCCAGATTGAGGAGAGGATCCTTGCCGATGATTGATAGAAATGCACTGATATCCAACCGCGAGCTGTGTGAAAATAAAGCGATGGGCAGTATGCTGGGCTTGGCTGTGGGAGATGCGTTGGGCGATTTGGGGCGCAGCGACCCGTACCGCCAGCGCTACGGCATCATCACCAATGTGTATGCCGGTGCACAAAGCACCGACGATACCGAATTCGCGCTGCTCACCGCGCGCACGCTCATCGACAACCACGGCGAACTGACCCCGGAATTGCAGGTGCAGTCGTGGCAGAAATACATTTTGGCGCAGGGGGGCGTCTATGAACGTGGGGGCAAACCGTTGTACGGCGCAGTCGAAAATCTCAAACGCGGATTGCGCCCCCCGTTATCGGGGCGAGATAACGTTGCCAACAACGACGACGGTGCGGCGATGCGAATCGCGCCCATCGGCATTATTTGCGCGGGTGACCCGCAGCGGGCGGCTGCGATGGCGGAGATTGAAGCGCAAATCAGCCACTACGCCGATGGCATTTGGGGGGCGCAGGCGGTTGCCGCCAGCATTGCGGTGGCGATGGTGGACGGCTCGACGGCGGAAATTATTTCGGCGGGATTGGCTCACATTCCCACCGACAGTTGGCTGGGCAGGGCGATGTCACGGGCGATGAAAATTTGTGATGAAGCCGTGACCATCGAAAATGCATGGGAACGCTTGCATACCGAGTTGTGGACACCCTCGCATTCCACCGCCGCCGAAGCCATTCCGCAGATTTATGCCATTTTACGGCTCACCGAGAGCGATTTTCAGCGGGCGATGTTCTGGGGAGGCAATTTCGGGCGCGATGCCGATACCATCGGCGCGGTGTTGGGGGCGATCACCGGCGCGCGGCACGGCGTGGATGTGATTCCCGATAGCTGGCTCGAAAAGGTGCAACGAGCGGCGGGCGTCTGTTTGAAGTTCGCCGCGCAGGAAGATATTCCTTCGCTGGCGCGACAATTGGCGGCATTAATCCGGTAGGAGATGGGTATGGTGAACAAAAATCGTTGGACTGTGCCGGGGATGTGGCGAAAGATGTCGCCATCAGCGCGAAAAGAAGCGTTGGCGGGGTACTTTTTCATTTCGCCGTGGCTGCTGGGCTTCATCATTTTTATGGCAGGTCCACTCATCGCCTCGCTGATATTGAGCTTCACTCGTTGGAATATCGTCGGCGACCCGCGCTGGGTGGGCATGCAAAACTATCAACAAATTTTCACTCGCGATACCGCTTTTGTGCAATCGTTAAAAGTCACCCTGAAATACACGCTGATTTACCTTCCTCTTTCGACCATTTTGGGGTTGGTGGTGGCGCTGGCATTGAATATGAAGGTGAAAGGAGTGGGCATTTTTCGCACCCTGTTCTATTTACCCTATGTCGCCCCGGCGATTGCCGCCACTCTGGTCTGGGTGTGGGTGCTCAATCCGCGATATGGATTGCTCAACACGGTGCTGGGATTTGTGAACGTTCAGGGTCCCAACTGGTTTCGTGACCCGAAAACGGCGCTCTATGGCATTGTGATGATTAGCCTGTGGGGTGTCGGTGGCAGCGCGGTCATCTATTTGGCGGGGTTGCAGAACATCCCCGAAACATTATATGAAGCGGCGCGGGTGGATGGCGCTAACGGCTGGCAACAATTCCGGCATGTGACCCTGCCTATGCTCAGCCCCATTATTTTTTACCAGTTTGTTATCGGGCTGATTGGCGTCTTCCAAACCTTTACTTCGGCGTTTGTGGCGACGCAGGGCGGTCCGTTGAAATCAACTTATTTTTATATGCTGCACATCTATAACAAGGGATGGGTTTCATTGCGGATGGGATACGCCTCGGCGTTGGCGTGGATTCTGGCGATTATCATTTTGATGGTGACGTTGCTGGTCTTCCGCAGTTCACCATTGTGGGTACATTATGAAGCAGAGCAAAAGTAGGTGAACCAATGGCAGTGTCAGAGCGAATAATGGACATACGACGCGCATCACGTCGGGAAGCAAGGCGAAGAACACTGAACATCGCCCTCAAGTTTCTGGTGCTGATATTATTCGGGGTGGTGTTTGTGACGCCGTTTTATTGGATGTTTGCCACCGCGTTGAAATCGGATGCGCAGTTATTTATGCTGCCACCGGCGTGGACGCCCAACCCCATCGAATGGGAAAACTTCCTCCGTGTTTTTCAGGAAGTGCCGTTTGGAAAATTCATCAACAATTCGCTGGTGCTGGTCGCATGGAATGTGGTGGGGCAGGTATTCGCCACTGCGATGGTGGGTTATGGCTTCGCCCGCTTGCGTTTTCCCGGCAGAGACGTGCTTTTTGTGGTGCTGCTGGCAACGTTGATGGTTCCCAAACAGGTGACGCTGGTTCCGCAGTTCATTTTGTTTGCCAAACTGGGCTGGATTGACACCTATCTGCCGCTCATTTTACCGGCGTTTGGCGGCAGTCCGTTCCTCATCTTTCTGGTGCGCCAGTATATGATGACCATCCCCCTTGATTTGGACGAAGCCGCTACCATTGACGGCGCCAGCCGTTGGCAAATTTTGTGGCACATCATTTTACCGTTAACCATTCCCGCGCTGATTCTAGTGACGGTCTTCACCTTTACCGATGTTTGGAATGATTTTATGGGTCCCTTAATCTATTTGAACGACCCCAATAAATTCACGGTTTCGCTGGGATTGAGTTTCTTTCAGGGGACGAAGGAAACCAGTTGGAACCTATTGATGGCAGGGGCATTGATGGCGATGATTCCGCCGGTGGTACTCTTTTTGTTCACCCAGAAACGTTTGTTGGGCGGACTGGCAACCACCGGATTGAAAGGGTAGATTTTGAAACAATGTAGTTGATGAAAGGAGGATGTTATTTGCAGATTGCTCGCTTGTGCCTAATAGATGTTTTAACCAATACCAAAATTCCGAGGAGAAATTGAAAGATGAAAACTAGAAATGTATTAATTGTGACCGTGCTTTTTGCACTGCTGGCGATTGCCGTTGCGGCATGTGGCTCGGCAACCCCACAGACCGTTGAAGTCATCAAAACGGTGGAAGTGGTGAAAACCGTCGAAAAAACAGTGGTGGAAACTGTCGAAAAGACGGTGATTGAAACAGTGGAAAAAACGGTGGTGGAAACGGTAGAAGTTACACCCGAACCGACACCCATCCCCGAAATCAGCGATGAAGATGTGGTGACCGTAACATGGTGGGGTACGGAACGCGGACGCGATACTGCTGCTACTCGCGACCTGCATTTCCAACTTGCCCGCGCTTTTGAGGAAAGCCATCCCAATACCAAAATTGCCGTTTCCCTCTTTCCCAGCCGAGGTTTTTCCAAGCGCGTGCTGACCGCCATCGCCGCCAATCAGGGACCCGACATCTGGTATCACTATTTCGCCACCGATATTGCCACGCAGGGATTTTTGGAAGACCTGACCCCGTACATAGAAGCGGACGGCGTGAATCCGGAAGAACGTTGGTTCCCTATTGGGCAACAGCGTGCAACGTATGAGGGGCGCTATTATGGCGTCCCCCGCGATGCCACTGCCGGATTCATCGCCTACAACAAAGATATGTTCGATGCCGCCGGTATTCCCTATCCCGAAGAGGGCTGGACAATTGATGATTATCGCAACATCGCCCTGCAACTCACCGATGCCGCCAACGATAAATACGGCGTAGGCGCAATTGTCGGCAGCACCGGCTGTTTCCAATGGTCGGCATTCTCATTCAACATGGGCGCGGATTTCGTCAGTTTGGATGGTAAGAAGGTTGACGGGTATATGAATACCCCCGAAGCCATCAACGCGCTGCAATATTGTCTCGGATTGACAGCGGATGACCAAGTGACCGCTCCGTCGGATTTGCAGGATCAGTTTGGCGAGCTGGTATTTGTTTCCGGAAAAATTGGAATGCAGCACATCTCAACATGGGAACTGCCCGCCATCCGCGAGCAGGCTGACTTCAACTGGGGAGTCGTTGCACCACCGCGCTTCGACGCAAACACCGATGAAATTGCGTGGACAGATTCGTATATGCTGTATATGTGGAGCGGTAGCCCGCACAAACAACGCGCTTGGGAATTCATGAACTGGCTCAGTGGACCGGAAGCTGCACAAATCATGGCTGATTCCGGCATTTGGACGCCCGCCGTCCCGCAGGTTTGGAAAGATATGGGCTGGGATGAAGATCCCGTGCTGAGCGTGCCGTGGAAAGAACTGCAAAAAGAGACCCGTGTCGCCAATTATGAACGCTCGCAATTCTATTGGGATTGTGTCGGCGGTATTTTTGACGACCTGTGGACAAATTATGTAGAATTAGGTGACAAAGACATCGAAGGGTTTATCATGCCCGCCGTTCAAGACGCGCAAATATGTCTGGATGATAATTACGCTTCGTTGCAGTAAATTTAAATAATTCGTGAGGCGTGAAACGTGAGGCGTGATTTTCCGCGTTTCACGTTTCCGCGCCTCACATTTTCACGTTTCAACCGGAAAAAATCATGACCCCCATTCCCCCCGATTACAATACTCGCGTTTATGCCGGCTGGCTCGGCAAATGTATTGGCGTGCGTTTTGGCGCGCCGCTTGAAGGTTGGACATACCAACAAATCGCCGATACGCTCGGTACGGTGGAAGATTATCTCCCCCTGCCACCCGGCAAAATTTTCAAACCCGATGACGATACCGCCATGCCGATGATTCTTGTCCGCGCGTTGCAGGATTTTGGTGCGGAAGTGACCGCCGCACAGTTCGGCGAAACGTGGCTCAACTATTTGGGCGATCAGCATGGTACGTTGTGGTGGGGCGGTTACGGCATTTCCACCGAGCACACTGCCTACCTCAACTTGGCGGCTGGCGTGCCCGCGCCACGCTCGGGCAGTGTAACCATGAATGGCGCAACGCTGGCGGAACAAATTGGCGGACAGATTTTCAGCGATGTTTGGGGGTTGGTTGCGCCGAACAATCCGCAATTGGCGGCGAAGCTCGCCACCCGTGCTGCAGCTGTCTCTCACGATGGCGACGGTATTCACGGCAGTGTTTTCATTGCCGTGATGACCAGTCTGGCATTCAACGAATCCGACCCGCAAAAACTTATCGAAACCGCGCTAACCTTTATCCCTGCTGAAAGTGAGTATGCCCGTGTGGTGAACGCCGTGCGTGAATTTTATCGCCACAACCCCACCGATTGGCGCGTCGCATACCGGTTCATCGCCGAAAACTTCGGTTACGACCGCTATCCCGGCGAAGTCCATATTATCCCCAACACGGGCATTATTGTGATGGCGCTGCTGTACGGCGCGGGCGACTTTTCACGCACCATTCAAATCGCCAATATGGCTGGTTGGGATACCGATTGCAATGTCGGCAACGTCGGCGCGATTATGGGCGTGGCGGTCGGACTAGATGGCATTCCGCAAAAATGGCGCACGCCGATGAACGATATTTTGGTGGCGGCGAGTATCATCGGCACGCGCAACCTGCTTGATATTCCCGCATGCACCGACCTTTTTTGCGATTTGGGGCGGCAGTTGGCGGGCGAACGCCCCTCGCTGTCCCGCCCACGTTTCCATTTTCAATACACAGATTCCACGCACGGTTTCCGGTTTGACGGGGTGAACGGGAAAATCATCGCCCTGAAAAATAGCGGCGGCGGATTGCGTGCCACCATTCGCAAGCTCAACAAAAAAGGGGAAGTGCGATTGTTCGCCAAAACCAGCCTGCGCCCCGATGATTTGAGCGCGAATTATTATGGCGCCAGCTTCAGCCCGAAAATCTATCCGGGGCAGACGGTGCGCGCCGCCATCACCCTCCCCGAAGACGCACCGCCGACCCTGCGTGCCGGGCTGTTCGTGTGGGATGACAACCGCGCTGAACGTCATCAAAGTGTGGCGGTGTCGCTCGTCCCCGGCGAAACGGTGGAACTGGCATACTCCATCCCCGCCATGCACAATGCGCTGTTGTCGGAAGTCGGTATTGTGCTGAAAAACACCGGGCAACCGTGGAGCGGCGCATTCACCCTGAGCTGGCTCGATTGGGATGGCGCACCGACATTCAGCACCGATTTCGGGCTGGCGCGGATGGAATTCGACGCTATCAGCCAGTGGACATATCTGCGCGGCTATTGGCGACTGGAGAATGGCGCGTATCACGGCAGTGGCGCGGGCATCAATGAAAGTTACACCGGCGATATTGACTGGCGCAACTACCGGTTGACGGTGCAATTGACCCCGCTGCTGGGCGACCATCATCATCTCAATGTGCGGGCGCAGGGTGCGCGGCGCAGTTATGCGGTTGGATTTGCACCTGAAGGGAAGTTGGTCATTTACAAAAACCGGGGCGATTACCATCCGGTTGCCGAAGTGCCTTTTTTGTGGCGGCACGGGCAATCGTACCGGCTGGCGGTGGTGGTGGCGGGCAACCGATTGCGGGTGTGGGTGGATGATGTCCCGAGCTTGGATTGGACGGACACGGATGACCCGTATCTGCACGGTCAAATCGGACTCTCGAATTTTGCGGGCTGTCACACCCGTTTTGAGCGGGTGGAGGTAGCTTATGTCGAATAGCGTCCGCCCAAAAATTACAGTGGTTGGCAGTTTGAATATGGATTTGATTGTGCGTGCGCCGCACATTCCCACGCCCGGCGAAACCATCATTGGGGGAGAATTTCGTACAGTGGCAGGGGGAAAGGGTGCGAATCAGGCGGTGGCGGCGGCGCGATTGGGCGCACAGGTGACGATGGTCGGCTGTGTGGGGGACGATGCGCACGGGCAAGCACTGCGGTCGGGGTTGCGGGCGGATGGGATCAATACCGATTTTGTGCGAGTGGATACCGCCGTCAGCAGCGGGGTGGCGTTCATCACCGTTGCCGATAGCGGCGAAAATAGCATTGTGGTGTCTCCCGGTGCGAATCACACCCTTTCGCCTGCAGATATTGTGGCTGCGGAGGCGGCAATCGCCGGAGCAGAGATGGTGCTGTTGCAATTGGAAATCCCACGGACAGTGGTTGCCACGACGGTGCAATTGGCGCAAAAACATCATGTGCCGGTGCTACTCAATCCTGCCCCGGCGCAACTTTTATCCGCCGAAATTCTGGCAAACGTAGATTACTCACCTTACGCAGGTGCGGATTTGACAAAATTGAAAGTTTGGGAATTTAGT
>CAZMXX010000138.1:0-9028 GCA_964570315.1 uncultured Anaerolineaceae bacterium
AGGAGCAGCCCTGCTAGAGTTATTCGCAGTTCGAACTATAACAAAGAGCCGCCAAGAAGTCAAAGGGTTGGCTGCTCTTTTGCACATGATGTAAAGTCATGTTAAATGGGTTCGAAGTAGTCCCCATTTAGCTTCATCAACCGCCATGTCCCTGCTTCTAATTGACAAAAACTGTCCATTTTCATATACTCTCTTAGAATCTCGTTGTCATAATTAGACGCTTTTCTTAAGGGGTAAATCACTTATGGGCGCTGAAGAACGTTGGGTTGGCGTAGAAAAAGTCTCCACCCATCTCGGAGTGGCGAAAGAATCCGTCTATCGATGGATCGAGACCAAAGGACTTCCTGCTCATCGAGTAGGACGTCTATTGCGTTTTAAGCTCTCGGAAATAGACGAATGGGTGCAGAAAGGCGGGAAACCTAAAAACCCCAAAAAAAAGAGGCCCGCAGGTGAATAAAATATATGTCACCCAGGATGTCTTGGCATCGGATTATGGCTCTGGCAAGAACAGTGAACAGAAGGAGATAAATGTGGGCTACTGCAAAACTGAAATTAAATATGAGAAGGACAGCCCAATTCTCTATTCGAGCAAGATTATCAAGGCAGGAGCACTCTTATCTGATACCAAAACGCTTTTTTCTCATTGGGATGCCGGGGTTTCATATCAGGAGAACATTCAGAACATTCGTAGCCAAAACCTCTTCGGCAAGGCATCTCGTGCTCGAGTTAATGACATCCTAAAAATATTTCGTCAGCGATACCTTGCAGAAGAACAGGTAACAAGGACACTGGCAACACTCGTTAAGCGTCTGTTCAATCCTGCAGCTCTCGACAAGATTTTGTATTTCCATTCAGCAAAAGCAGATAGGTTGCTCTACGACGTTGTTACAAAGATTCTCTTACCTTTGCGCTCAAATGGTCTTGATGACATTAATCCAAGTGAGGTTTATCGTACGATAACCAAATGGGTGAACGAAGGAAAGACTTCGAGCCTGTGGGGCGAGTACACTGTTAGGCGGGTATCTCAAGGTGTTCTTGCAACTCTGCGGGATTTTGGTGTTCTCCAAGGTGCAGTAAACAAACGTATAGCTCCTTTATACCTCCCTATCGAAGCATTTTGTTATGTAGCTTTTTACCTGAAGGAGCACGTCTCGTCAGGAGAAAGGTTACTTAATTCAGATGATTGGAAGCTTTTCTTTTTGTTTAAGGATGGCGTTGAGCGCTTTTTGATGGAAGCACAACAGCGTGGGTTCCTTGAGTACCACGCTGCCGGTAGTGTAATCAGGATTACCTTTCGGGCGACATCATTAGAGGAGTATGTGAATGTCCTCGCTTAAAGCTCGAATTGAACTTCTTGAAAATGACCTTATGGTAGAGCCACCACGTATCAGCGTCTACCATGACCTTCCTTTTGCCATATTCCGCTATGACCCAAATGAGGAATGGGAATTGCGTCGCGAAGTAAGGCTATTTGCAACACGACTCAAGGAGCATGGCAAGGAGGTACACATCATTCCATTGTCTGAATTGCTTTGGGAGGCAATAGACGAAAGCGAAGGACTACAAGCCGTGATAGACCTTGAAAATGAACGAGGTTTCTCCATCGCTCAAGAACAAGTAACTACGTATTTGTCAGATCACGATTGGATGCCCTTATCTGAAATGCTTGCGAAACGCCTGGAGGCGTTGTCTCCAGTTAGAAGTATAGCTTTATTGACGAGAGCGGCTGCGATGAGTCCAGGAATATATTATATGTCTAAGCTTCTTGACCAGATGCAAGGAAAGACCAGAGTAACCACGATCTTATTTTATCCCGGTTCAATTGAAGGGACGACGGGACTGAGGTTTATGGATTTGAAGGATCGGGATGCTCTCGGAAACTACAGAGTCAAGATTTACGGCTAAAACAAGGGGAAGCTATGAAAACAGTGCAAGAACTTCTTTCGCGTGATCTCGATCAGAAGATCGAAGAGATCATTCAGGTCGACCAGGCTGATGAGCAATCGGTCTATGCCGAAATAAAAGAATACATTGCGACCGACAGTATCCGAGAGCAATATGCCCAGCTTTTTAGAGCTATAGCAGAAGCACCTGCAGAACCGCACGAAAGCGTTGGGGTTTGGATATCAGGCTTTTTCGGTTCTGGTAAAAGCTCTTTTGCTAAAAACCTCGGCTATGCTTTACAGAACCGAAAGGTACTCGGAAAAAGCTTTTCCACGCTATTCAAAAACCAGCTACAGGATAAACAAATAGATGATCTGCTCGATCTTATAAATGCTAAAATCCCTACCGAGGCTATTTTCTTCGATGTAGCTAAAGAGCAGGATACCAGACGCGCTACTCAACGTATTGCAGAGTTCATATATGTGGCCCTTCTTCGGGAACTCGATTATGCAGAGGATTTTGATATTGCTGAACTTGAAATAGAGCTCGAAGGAGAGGGAAAACTCGATACGTTTATCTCAAAATGCAAAGAGCTTCACGGGTTGGATTGGAGAAAAGTCCGTAAAGGAGCACAGCGGCTCTCACGGGCAAGCGCAATACTGAATACCCTTAATCCAGTAACCTATCCGTCTGCTGATTCATGGGCACGTTCTCAACCGGAGCGTAATGCAGAAATAACTGTCCGCCGTGTTGTGGAACGCACATTTGAGCTTACTGCCAGACGTCGTCCAAACAAAGCCATTGTATTTGTAATTGACGAGGTTGGTCAGCACGTAGCGCGGAGCGGAGATAAAATTGAAGACTTACGGGCTACGATAGAGGAGTTTGGTAAGGTTGCAAAGAACCTTCTAAAGGCCCGGAAGATTCCAGCACCCTGTTGGCTGATTGTAACTTCGCAGGAAAAGCTGGATGAGGTCGTTGCAGCTATTGACTCGAAGCGTGTGGAATTGGCAAAGCTCCAGGACCGATTCCGCCATCGCATTGATCTTGCTCCCTCTGATATACGAGAGGTCGCTACAAGGCGTGTTCTGGCAAAAAAGAAGGAAGCTGTCCCTGTACTGAAGAAGCTCTTCACTGAAAACCAGGGAAATCTTAATGCTGCACTGAGGCTTGAGCGAACCGCCCGACGCACCGAGATAAGCGAAGAGGATTTTGTCCAGTTCTACCCTTATCCTCCACACTATATCGACCTATGTATCAGCATCATGTCTGGGGTTCGGCTTCAACCCGGGGCTCCGAGACATCTTGGAGGTAGTAACCGAACCATAATCAAGCAAGCTTACGAGATGCTGGTCTCTGAGCGCACATCCTTTGCGAAGAAGCCTATCGGAGCGCTGGTTACTTTAGATAAGGTGTTCGAGCTCGTAGAGGGGAACCTCTCTAATGAAAAGCGCGCTGACATTTATGAAATTGGACAGCGCTTCAAAGATGATCCTGAAGATGGTGGGTGGGCATTAAGGGTGGCAAAAGTTGTCTGCCTGTTAGAACTTGTCCGTGATCTCCCAAGGACTGAGAAAAACATTGCCGCTTTCCTGGTTGATGAAGTTGGTCAACCCTCTCCACTTTCCAAGGTAGAAGCAGCTATTAAGAAGCTCCATGAGGCACAGTTCATTCGTAGCACCGAAGAGGGTTGGAAGCTCCAGACAGCCCAAGAGAAAAACTGGGAGACAGAGCGCCGTTCTTATCTTGATCCCAAACCTCGTGACCGTAATGATATTACGAGGCAGGTTCTCCGAGATTTATTTGCCGAACCAGCTTTAAAGACCTACCGATATAAGGACCTCAGGACGTTCCGAACGAGAATAAGTTTTGAGGGCAGCGTCATCGGATCCGAAGGCGACCTCGTTCTGACGCTGACGCAGGCCGACGACGCTGATGATCTAACGAAGAAGTTGGACGAGATGCGGAATGAAAGTCGGCAGAAAACGCATGAGAATGATGCATACTGGGTCTTCTCCCTGAATCCGGAGATAGATGACCTTGTCGCAGAACTCTTCGCATCACGCAAGATGGTCGAGAAGTACGAGCAATTACGAGCCCAGAGCAAAATCAGTCCGGAAGAAGCCACTTGTCTGCAGGATGAAAAGAATGCGGTTCTAAGGTATCAGTCTCGCCTGAGCGATAAGTTGCACGAGGCGCTTGAGAAGGGAACAGGAGTTTTTCGTGGTGTCGCATTTGACGCTCCCGGTCTGGGAAAGAGCCTGGGCGAAATAGTGAAAAAGTTTCTTGGGAATGTTGTTCCCGACTTGTATCCCAAGCTGGAGATGGGCTCTCGTCCTCTCAAGGGTGACGAGGCTGAACTTGTTCTCAAGGCAGCCGATTTAAAGGCATTGCCACAAGTCTTTTATGGAGGCGAGAAGGGACTTGGCTTGGTCGTCAAAGAGGGCCAAAATTACGTGCCTAATCCGAATGCTGACGTTGCCAAGGAAGTTCTGGATTACCTTGTCAACGAGCACAGCTACGGGAACAAGGATTCTCGCATAGGAAAAGCTTTAGAGCACAAGTTTGGCGGTATCGGCTATGGATGGGACCGTGATATGTTGAGATTAATTCTGGCCGTGCTGTTCCGCGCCGGTGTAATTGAAGTTTCACAAGGTGGACAAAAATTCGATTCCTACATAGACCCCCGAAGCCGGGAACCGTTCATCAATAATACCAAGTTCAAGTCGGCGCTTTTTACCCCTGTCAAACCTATCGATATTAAGACGTTAACTCACGCCGTTGAGAGCTATGAAAACTTAACCGGCAGCACGGTCGATGTAGACAAGAATGCCATTGCCATTGCTCTCAGGGAGTTTTCGGATAATGAGTTGAAAATAGTATTGCCGGTCGAGGCCCAGGTCAGGGCTCACCATCTTCCCCTTGTAGCCGTAATCGAAGGGTACAAAGAGACACTAACTGAAATTCAAAAAGGCTCGGCTGACGACTGCGTGAACATCCTCGCCGGAGAAGGTGCCTCCATCAAAGAGGCTCATGACCGCATACTCAAGATGGCTGACATTCTGGATGACAAAGGCATCAATGTCATCCGTAAGGCGCGCTCAGCCATACAACAAATGTGGCCCCAACTCGAGGCACATGGTCAACTGGAGCATGCGGAGAGGGTCAAAGAGATTCGAGAATTGCTTGATTCTGAAAGGTTCATTGAGTCGATGGGGGCTATTCAAGAGGCAACAAGGGAAATCACTGGTTCTTATGAGACCTTATATGGGAATATCCATGCCGACCGCACAGAGCAGTTCCAGGCGGCTATCGAAAAGGTCAAGGGCCGGTCTGAATGGGAGCAGGTTCCTGAATCCATGCGCGAACCCATACTCGCACCATTGGCACATCGTTCTTGTGAAGACTTGAACTTGTCGGACGGAAGTCTGGTCTGCCGGAGCTGCAATGCTGGTATCGGCCAGATGGAATCAGACATCGAGGCCCTGGGTGGGCTCTTTGCCAGGGTAGTGGCCGATATCCAGAAAGCGACCACACCGCCGGAGGTGAAAGTAGAGCGGGTGAGGGTTGCAGAGTTCTTCTCCGGCTCCTTCGAGACGCAGGACGAGATCAAGGAAGCCGTATCTCGATTGCAGGATCATCTGCTTAAGCTACTCGAAGAGGGAGTCAAGATTGTACTGGAGTGATGAATGGAACAGGCAACTCGGAACAGGCTTCGAAATATAGTCACGCAATGCCGTCGACTTCTGGAAGAGACCGTTGCGCAGGCGCTCCAGGGTCAATTCGGCATCTATTCGGCCAAGCGCGGGAGCGTCCACATCGAGGACGCGTCCCGCTTGTCCCACCTATCGGAACAGGATTATTCCTGCCGCCAGGACCTTCTTGACCACCTCGAACATATCAAGGCCCTCGGCTACAAGCCGGGCGAGGCATTGGAACAGCTCATCCGCGAGATTGCCTTTACGCACCTAAATCGCCTCTGCGCCTATAAGATGATGGAAGCTCGTGGTCTTATCCGCGAGGCAGTAAGCCGGGGTCTAAAGTCCCAAGGTTTCTTTTTCTACCTTGCCGAACATCCGGAGGATGAGAAGCTCCACAAAGGCGGTCAGCAGGATTTGGCTTATCAGCACTTCCTCGACTGGCTGGGTGGAACGCTCTCAGGGGAAATCGGGGTCCTTTTCAACCCCAACGACCCGGCAAATCGCATCTATCCATCCCAGCGGGTACTGGATGAGATACTTGCGCTCATCAACGACGAGGAACTTAAGGACATCTGGTCTCATGACGAGACCATCGGCTGGGTATACCAGTACTTCACTCCAAAGGAACTGCGCGACAAGGCCCGCAAGGAAAGCCAGGCACCGCGTAACTCTTATGAGCTTGCCTTCCGAAACCAGTTTTACACGCCCAGATATGTTGTAGAGTTTCTTACGGATAACACCCTCGGCCGTATCTGGTACGAGATGCGCAAGGGCGAAACAAACCTCAAGGAGCGCTGTCGGTATCTCGTCCGACGGCCCACGGAGATTTTCTTAAAGGATGGCGAAGAGCCTCCCGCAGAAGCGAAAGAAACGCGTGAAGACCTTTCGCAAGAGGAACTCCTTAAGCAGCCTGTCTATATTCCGCACCGCCCTAAGAAGGACCCGCGTGAGATCAAGGTCCTTGACCCGGCCTGTGGCAGTGGGCATTTCCTGCTCTACTGCTTCGACCTCCTTCAGGTCATCTATGAGGAGGCCTACGAAGACCCTGACCTTGGAGGGGCGCTAAAGAAGGATTACCCCTCGCTGGAGGACCTTCGCCGGGCTATACCTGGTCTTATCCTCAAGCATAACCTGCACGGCATCGATATCGACCTCCGGGCCACGCAGATCGCTGCCCTTGCACTTTGGCTGCGCTGCCAGCGGGCATATCAGGAACTTGGCCTTAAGAATGGCCGTCCGAAAATAACTAGAGCCAATATTGTCTGTGCCGAGCCTATGCCGGGCGAAGAGGACATGCGCAAAGAGTTTATTCGTACGCTTGATGACAAACTTGGCCAACTTGTAGACAGAATATTTGGCCACATGAGGTTGGCAGGGGAAGCAGGTTCACTTCTCAAAATTGAAGAAGAAATAACGACAACCATTCGTGAGATATATGGTGAGCATGGGGGAATGTTCCAGCAGAGTGATGAAGAGCGCTGGAGAATAGCAGAAAAGGAATTGCTGAAAGCTTTAAGAAAGTATGCTGAGCAGGCGAAGAACGGGAAGAGCTTTCGACGAAGCCTATTTGCTGATGATGCAGATCAAGGGCTTGCTTTCATTGATCTTTGCCGCATGCGATATGACGTGGTGCTGATGAATCCACCGTTTGGAGCTTGGCCTGAAGGTTCGAAGCACCTTGCTCAACAGTATAAAGAAGCACGCTCAGATATCTTCTCGTGCTTCGTGAATCGTGGTCTTCTTCTTACGAATGAAAATGGAGCTGTTGGCTCAATCACAAACCGAACGGGTTTCTATATAGACCAACTCTTGAAATGGCGCCTCCCACTTATTAGTAACAACATTTATGCAGCAATGGACTTGGGAAGCGGAGTTCTCGATGCGCTCGTTGAGGTTATGGCATATTGTATGTCTAAAATGGCGAGGTATTCTTCTGACATTGTGTGCATTCAGGTTACTGGCGAAAACTCAAAAAATGAGAAAGCTCTTCATGCGATTCGCTGCCTGAAGTCCGGTAGCTCAAGTAAAAATCTCTTCATTACCAATGCCTCAATTCTTGCGGTCATACCTTCCGTCCCATTAGCCTATTGGATCGACAGCGAGATTGCAAAGATATTTAGGAAATGCCGGTCTCTTCGTTCTGCAGCGTACGATGCTCAAATTGGCCTAAGTACGAAGGATGATTTCAGATTTCTTCGTCTGACATGGGAGACACCCTACGCGAACATCTCACAATATCCATTGCTCGCAAAAGGTGGTGAATTCAGCAGATATTGGTCAAGTTTTCACCTCCGGATTAAGTGGGGGGACAATGGAAAAGAACTCCATGAGTTTCTCATTGCTAAATACCCCTATCTAAACGGGAACTCAGACTGGATTCTGCATCCTGAAAGCGGATATTTTCGCCCCGGATTGACTTATACAAGAAGGACCAGCAGCGTTCTTTCAGTGCGAGTACTGCCTCGTGGCTGTATGTTTTCAGACATGGGTCGAGCTGTGCTGCATGAGCATGATTCAACGGATGAATTGAGAGTCGCTCTTATTGTTCTGAATAGCCGTATTTTTAGCCGCATCACGGAACTTTGTGTAGCGGCTGGGGATCGCGCTGCTCGTACCTATGAGGGAGGAATATTGAATCGACTACCATATCCCAATATATCGTTGACGGGCGAGATACGTGAAGCTATTAATGAAGTTGTTAACCTATGTGTCACAAATACTTCTATGGATGAGACAGACTGCTTGTTTGTCATCCCACCTGTTCTAAAGAAACCTTCGAAGCGACTAAAAGATAGCATAAATAGTTTTAGGTCTTACCAAGTGGAAATGCATGCTCTATTAAAAAAGAGAGTGAGACAATTCGAATCATATGTATGCGAGAAATATGGAATTGGCAAAGCGAAAGCAGATGATATTGACGAGTGGTTTTGTAGATATGCTGAGAATGATATAGCGGAAATGTATTCCCTTGTGTCTTATACGGTTGGGATTGTTTACGGCCGTTGGGACATCCGGTATGCCACTGGCGAGCGCCAGCCGCCTGAACTGCCTGATCCTTTTGATCCTTTGCCTGTATGTCCACCGGGAATGCTCCAGGGCCCTGACGGCCTGCCTGCCAAGCCAGAGGATGTGCCATCGGATTACCCGATCCGCATCGACTGGGACGGCATTCTGGTGGACGACCCTGGGCACGAGGACGACATCATCCGCCGCGTGCGTGAGGTGTTGGAGGTTATCTGGAAGGACCGGGCCGAGGCCATCGAAAAGGAAGCATGCGAAATCCTGGGAGTTAAAGAGTTGCGGGACTACTTCCGCAAGCCCGGGAACGGGGGCTTCTGGATGGATCACGTAAAACGCTATTCCAAAAGCCGCCGCAAGGCCCCAATATACTGGTATCTGCGCTCGGCCAAGGGCAACTACGGCCTCTGGCTCTACTACCACCG
>CAZMXX010000139.1:0-9010 GCA_964570315.1 uncultured Anaerolineaceae bacterium
CCTGACCACCGTGCTGGAAACAGCGGAGGCGCGCGTGATGTCCGTCGGGTTGGTGACCACAACCCAACTGGCTCACGCCACGCCCGCCGTCTTCGCCGCGCACGTGTCCAGCCGCAGCATGATGACCGAGATTGCGCGGCAGGAACTGGCGGCAGGGGTGGATGTGCTGCTCGGCGGGGGCGAGGACGATTTTCTGCCCGTGACCCAAACGGGCTGTTACGGGGCGCAGGGCAACCGCCTCGACGGGCGCGACCTGATTGCGGAGGCGCAGGCGGCGGGCTACGCCACCATCTGCACCGCCGCCGAACTCTCTGCGCTCGACACGGCGCACACGGCGAAACTGCTGGGACTCTTCGCCGATGGGGGGATGGTGCGCCCGTTCTCCCCTTCGCTGGCAGAGATGACCACCGCCGCCATTGCGGTGCTGTCTCAAAACCCCAACGGCTTTTTCCTGATGGTGGAAGGGGGGCAGATTGATTGGGCGGGACACGCCAACGATGCCGCCAACGCGCTGGGCGATGTGCTGGGGCTGGACGCGGCGATTTCGGCGGCGCTGGCGCACCCGGCGGTGGACGCGCAAACGCTGGTCATCGTCGCCGCCGACCACGAGACGGGCGGGATGGGGCTCAGCCTGTCCGACAACGGTGGCACGCCATTCACCATGCCGGACGGCACACCCTTTTGGGTGAGCTGGTCAACCGATTACCATACCGCCGTTGACATCCCGGTCACTGCCACCGGACGCTGCGCCAACTTCGTGCGCGACACTTTCCCCAACACGGAAATCTTCTCGGTGATGAACCGCGCGCTGGATGCCTGCCTTTCGGTATCCATCGCCGGGCAGATGATGGGCACACCCGGCGACAGCTTCACCCTGACCGCCGTCGTTTCGCCCACCCACACCATCACCCCCATCACCCTCACTTGGGCGGCGGACGGGTTCGCGCCCGTAACCCGCACCGGCACGCTCACCGACTCGGCGGCGTTTCAGTGGGCGAGCACCGGCGTGCATGCCGTCACCGTCACCGTGCAAAACCCCGGCGACACCATCAGCGCCACCCATTCGGTGATAGTGGTCAACGCACTTTTTCCCATCTACCTGCCCCTCATTTTGAAATAACCGCCGGGCAATTGTGAATTTTCGATTGTCAATGTATGCTGTATGCGCCATTGGCGATTGGTTATTGGAGATTCGTGCATGTTTCGTATTCCGTGTTTCGTAAAATGACGCAACACGAAATACGTAATATATTTTGCAACCCTGAACCTTGAACTCAAAACCTGAAACCTCAACCAAAAAACATATCCTCATATTTGCCGCGTTCTTTCTGCTCGCGCTGGCGCTGACCTACCCCACCGTAACGCACCTCGGCACGTTTCTGCCCGGTGACGGCGGCGACGACCCCGCCATTGCGTGGAATTTGTGGTGGGTGAAATTCGCCGTGCTGAACCAGCCGCAGAACCCCTTTTTCACCAAAATGATGTTCTACCCGCTGGGCATCAATCTGGCGTTTTACACCCACACCCTGCTCAACGGGTTGACCGCGCTGCCGTTGCTGCTCAATTTCGGCACAGTCGCGGCGAGCAACCTGCACATGTTTTTCACCTTCGCGGCGGGGGGCTACGGCACATTTCTGCTGACCCGCTATCTGCTGGTGCGGGAATTTCGGCGTGACGATGATATTTTGGCGGCATTTTTCGCGGGGATGGTGTACGCATTCGCCAGCAGCAAACTCTTTTATGTCGCGCTGGGGCAATTCAACATCGCCGGCACCCATTGGATTCCCTTCGCCGCGCTCTTTTTCCTCAAACTGAAAAACGACCCCCGCCCGCGCCACGCGGCGCTCACCGCGCTTTTTTTGGTCATGCAGGCATACACCGAAATGACCTACGCCAGTTTTCTGCTGGTGTGGATGGCGCTGGTGTGGGCGTGGAATTTATTCGCGCCTCCACCCGCCGCCGTTGACAACTCTCTCCCCCGGAGAGGGCTGGGGAGGGGGTTGCAAACCTTCTTCACCCATCACATCCGCCCGTATCTGCTGTTGGGCGGGCTGTTCGCGCTCGGCATCGCGCCGATTCTGGCGGCAATGCTCCCCGATATGCTCGCCGAGGGGGATTTTCTGGTGGTCGGCGGCGGCTTTGCGGACGCCTTCAGCGCGGATTTGCTCGGCTTCTTCGTGCCGACCATGCACCACCCCCTTTTCGGCGGATGGGTGGCGCGCACGGGCATCGCCAATTTCGACAAAGGGCAGCACATCTTCATCGGCTATTCGGTGCTGACGCTGGCGGTCATCGGGCTGTGGCGGATGCGGCATCGCCGCGCCGCATGGTTCTGGGCGTTTGCCGCGCTCTTTTTCGCGCTCACCGCGCTGGGACCGAATATCACCGTCAACGGGTACACCACCGGCATCCCCGGACCCTTCGTCATTTTTCAACACCTGCCGATTTTCAAAGGCAATCGCTACCCCAGCCGGTACAGCGTCATGCTCATGCTCTCGCTCGCACCGCTGAGCGCACTGGGAGTTTCAAGTTTCAGGTTTCAGGTTTCAGGTTCAAAGTTCAAAATCACGCATCGCGTTTCACGCATCACGCATCACGTTTCACGTTTCACGCATCACGCATCACGTTTCACGTTTCACGCATCATTTTTCATTTTGCTTTTTGCATTTTTCATTTTTGAACACCTCTCCATCCCCCTGCCGCAGTCCGATATGCGCGTGCCGGCGGCATACCAGACCATCGCCGCCGACCCCGACGATTTCACCGTGCTCGATATTCCTTTCGCGTGGCGAAACGGTTTCCGCATCACCGGGGCGTACACCACCGGCTTCATGTTCGGACAATTTTATCAGACCGTCCATCAAAAACCGATGGTGCAGGGCAACACCAGCCGCAACCCCGAATTGAAGTTCCAATATTTCACCGATGCGCCCATCCTCAGCAGTCTGCGCGCGCTGGAAACGGGGCACGACCTGCCGCCGGAACAGTGGGACGCCGACCGCGCCATCGCCGGGGATGTGCTGCGCTTTTTCGGTATCAAATATATCGTCGTGCACCCCGAAACGCCCGGCTATCTGAATAACCCGCAGGCGACCATCCCGTACATCGAATCGGTGCTGCCGGTGGAAAAAATCTCGGAATCCCCCGACCTGATTCTATACCGCGTCAATCTGCCCCCCCTGCCCGCCAAAGTTGACCTGCTTCGTTCGCCGCTGCGTCAATTGTATTTCGCCGAAGGATGGGGCATCCCCACCGACACACCTGTTGCTCAGCGCAAACAAGCGCGGCTGATGGTTCCGCTGGATGGCGGGGCGAAGGTGTTGCGATATACGACCCAACACATGAACCCATTCAACCGTATTTGGATAGAAGTTAATGGGCAGAAATTTCAATCAACCAATCACCATTCGCCAATCTCGCCCATCAACACCCAACCACATTTTGAGCCGCCCGTGGTTGAAATCCCCATCCCCGCCGAAGCCGTGCGCGCGGGGACGAACGACATCACCCTGCATTTTGAAACACTGTCGCCGGTGGTTTCCGACCCGTATCCCGTCATCACCATCGTCAGTGCGGGGGAAGAGGCGGGCAATCTGGGACACATTTATGTCAATGGCGTGGATGTGTCACCCAACCGGCGCGGGTTCAACGTCGCCATCATCGCGGAAGACGGCACGCTGCTGAACACCGCCGCTTTCGACACCTTCGCCGACCCCGCCGCGAGCCACGCGCTGGCGGAATTTCTCGCCGCCGCGCCCGATGACGCCATCATCGCCATTGCGGTGAAAGATGAAGCCAGCATGCAGTTGACGCAGGAAGGGGTTGACGCGCTGAAAGCCATCGGCGGGACGGTGGATTTGCGCGGGCAATTTCGGGCAAGTTACGCGCTGGCAACCGAAAAACGATGGCTGGCGGAAAACATCCCCGCTATGGAAGAATTTTCGCCACTGAATCCCGCCATCATCGCGGGAGACAGCTTGGGCATCACCGAACCGAAATTCGCGGCAGTGTTCGAGCGGCTGGAAATTGAGGCGTCTCCCCGTTGAGTGTGGTTGTGGTCACAACAGCAAAGTAAACCGCAATGACGCAAAGGACACGAAGATTGCTTCGCTGCGCTCGCAATGACATTTTTATCGTTTCGTTTTTTCACTTTTTTTCTTGGCGGCTTGGCGGTGAAAATTGATGTTCGCCGAGACAACAACATCCAAAAGGAAAACTATCAGAAATTGTGGGCAGGGAATGATGACCAATTTCGACACCATCATCATCGGCGGGGGCGCATCGGGGCTGATGTGCGCCATCGCGGCGGGGGGACGCGGGCGGCGGGTGCTGCTGCTGGAACACGCCGAACAGGTCGGGAAAAAGATTCTCATTTCGGGCGGGGGACGCTGCAATTTCACCAACCTGCACGTCTCCGCCGAAAATTACCTCTCCGAAAATCCCCATTTCTGCAAATCCGCGCTGAGCCGTTTCACCCCCGCCGATTTTATCGCGCTGGTGGAAAAACACGGCACCAGCTATCACGAAAAAACGGCGGGACAACTTTTTTGCGACGGCAGCGCGGGCGAAATTGTGGCAATGCTGCTGGCGGAGTGCCGCGCCGCCGGGGTGCAAATTTATACCGGCTGCCGGGTCAAAGCAGTGACGCGGGCGGAACAATTTGCCATCCACACGGATATGGGCGCTTTCCACGCCGATGCGCTGGTGATTGCCACCGGCGGGCTGTCCATCCCCCAAATGGGCGCCACCGATTTCGGGTTGCGGGTGGCGAAACAATTCGGGCTGAAGATTGTCCCGCCGTCGCCGGGGCTGGTGTCGCTCACGCTCGGCGCGGCGGAACAGCGCGAATTCGGGGCGTTGAGCGGGGTATCCGTGCTGGCGGAAGTTTCGTGCAGCGGGCAATCGTTCCGCGACGCCGTCCTTTTCACTCATCGCGGGTTGAGCGGTCCCGCCATTTTGCAAATTTCAAATTATTGGCGACGGGGGAGAACCATCACCATCAATTTATTGCCCGATATGGATTTGGCGGACACGATTGCCGGTTGGCAGAAAACCCATCCCAAAGCCACCCTGAAAACCCGCATCGGCACCATTTTGCCGAAACGGCTGGCGCAGCAATGGCTCAAAGCGCCATTCGACACCAAACCGCTCAATCAGCTTTCGCCGAAAGAGATTGCCGCCGTCGCGCAGTTATTCCATTGCCGGAAGGTCATCCCCACCGGCACGGACGGGTTCAAAAAAGCGGAGGTGACGCGCGGCGGGGTGGACACCGGCGAATTGTCATCGAAAACGTTTGAGGCGAAACGGGTGCGCGGGTTGTTTTTCATCGGGGAAGTGGTGGATGTGACCGGCTGGCTGGGCGGATACAACTTTCAATGGGCGTGGGCATCGGGCTGGTGTGCCGGGCAATTTGTGTGATGGCGCTCACGGGGCAACGGCGAACAGGCATTTAAGGTACGCGCCCTCCGCCAGCGTCACCGGGTGGTCGAGGGGATGTCCGGTGCGCGCCAATTCCCGCAGGGGGCGACCCGCCCGCGCCGCCGACTGCGTGACCGCCGTGAAAAAGGTGTCGGCGTCCACCCGCCCGGAACACGACGCCTGCACCAGTGTGCCACCGGGTTTCAGCACCGCCAACCCCAACCGCGTCAATTTTTTGTATGCCGCCACCGCCCCCGCCACCTGCGCTTTTTTTTGCGCGAACATCGGCGGGTCGATGATGACGACATCGAAAAGTCGGCGGCGGGATTTCATTTGCGGCAACACCGCAAAAACATCCTCGGCGATGGTGGTGTGGCGGGCGCGCGCCACCGTCGCGCAATGACGGTTATGCGCAAAGTTCCGCTCGGCGACCGCCAGCGCGGGCACGCTCACATCCACGCTGACAACCTCGGTGGCGCCGCCCCGCGCCGCGTACACCGAAAATCCGCCGGTGTATGAAAAGAGGTTCAGCACCGATTTCTCCTTCGCCAGCGTTTCCACCCGCGCCCGATTGTCGCGCTGGTCGAGAAAGAAGCCGGTTTTCTGCCCGCGCACGGGGTCGGCTTCAAAAAACAATCCGTTTTCCCGGAACAGCACCGGCGCATCCACCGCCACGCCGAAAATCGTTTGCCCGTCCGTCAATCCAAACAATGCCGATGGTGTTTTCTGCACCGCGCGGCTCATGCGCAGCACCACCGATTCGAGCGGCAGAATATCCGGCAAAGTCGAAAGGACAGCCCGCAGATGGGGCATCCACGCGGCGGAATACACCTTCACCACTGCCACCCGCGCGAAGCGGTCAATCACCAGCCCCGGCAAGCCGTCGTTCTCGCCGTACACCAGCCGGTAGCCGGTGATGGCGCGGTCGGGTGGGTGGCGCAACAGCGGTGCGCGGATGGCAGCCGCCGCGCGCAGTTTCGCCGCGAAAAATGCGGCATCGATTTGCGCGGGCGTGCCGTGCTGCAAAATTCGCACTCGAATGGGCGACCGGGGGTCGAACAGCCCAGCCGCCAAAAAACGGCGTTTGCGGTCAAAAATCACGGCGATGTCCCCCGGTGCGCCCGCAAAACTTTGGCGGGTGATGGCGCTCTCGAACACCCAGGGGTGTCCACGCCGGACAGCGCGCTCGGCTTCCGGCGAAATGCGCACGGCAATGCGGCGCTCGGCGGGCGGGGGGATGTGAGATAACGCGGTCGTCTTCATGCGCCCCATTTTACACAAAAACGACGCAGGCAACAATCGCGGCGCAGGCGAACAAAAAAACGCCCCGTGTTCGCGGAGCGTTTTTGAAGGCGACGGCCGGATTCGAACCGGCGAATAAGGGTTTTGCAGACCCCTGCCTTACCACTTGGCTACGTCGCCAAAAAAGAAACATTCAAAAGGAGACCTCACTTTTGAATGCGTTATTCTCTTGGCACAGATTTTAGCACAATCACGAATTACGGGCAATTTTGAAAAGTGTTTTGTGTGCCATCTCCGGGGTCTCTTGGGCATTTTGTGCTATTCAGAACTTACGGTCGTCTCCCCATTGAGTGTTGCGAGTAGTCGTTGCGGCAGCAATGAACCGCAAAGCTGCAAAGCAAGCCAAGTTTTTTTGTTTCCCACTTTTTTGCTTTGTGACCTTAGCGGCTTCGCGGTGAGTTCAACGGCTATCTCGCAACAACACCCAAGCGGGAAACCACCGGACTTATGTGGGTAGCAAAAACGAATATCAGATTTCGCAATTTATTCGGATTTTTTTATGCAAATTCGTGAAATTCGATGCAGCGTGTGGCACGGTGCGTCCCCATATTGAGGAGCTATGTGTCGGATGGAAAGATTTTTCGCAACCCGCGGCGAATGTCACTTATCTGCGGCGGTTTGCTCAATATCACATCCGTTTCGGGGATGTCCCCTTCCGAGGCAAACCGAGACCCCCAACCGGTGAGCAGAACCACCGGCGTGTCGGGTGATTCGCGCTTGATGGTTTGAATGACTTGCCGTCCATCTACATAGGGCATCCCCAAATCGGTGAAGACCACATCGAACGGTTCGCCGCGCTTGAGGTTGTGGTGGAATTCATCCAACCCGGATTGCCCGCCATCGCTGGTGGTCACCGTATGCCCGTCCAGAATTAATGCCTCTCGCAATAGATCCAGCGTGGCAGGGTCATCATCAATGCACAGAATTTTGAGCGGCGGCACATTCTCAATCTCAATGTGTTTTTCCGTGGATGTTTTTTTGAGCGAAAGTAATCCGGACATGGGGAAATCTATCCGAATGGTCGTGCCTTTTCCCGGCACGCTTTCTACATCGAGATGCGCATCGTGGCGTTTGGCAATACCGAACACCATCGCCAAGCCCAAACCGGTGCCTGATTCGCCTTTGGTGGTGTAGAATGGTTCCAAACAGCGCGCAAGTGTTTCCTCATCCATGCCGATGCCCGTGTCAATCACCGACAGGCGAACGAATTCTCCCATTTGTCGTGTTTGTATGGTGATTCGTCCCCCTTCCGGCATCGCATCAATTGCATTGATAATCAGATTGGTCAATGCCTCCCGAATCTCGCTTTCGATGCCCGCAATATCCGGCAAATCTTCAGCCATATCCGTTTGGGCAACAATCGAAATCCCTTGCCGCTGCGACATGTTTTTCCACCGGGGAGATGTCAGTTCAACCACCTCTTGCACGAGTGTGTTCAAAGAAACCGCCGTGAATTGGTCTTGTATATCACGCTTGCGATAGAATTGACGCATCCGGCTGACAATTTGAACAATGTCCGCTGCGCTGGTTCGTATGCGCTCCAAATAGCGATGGTCTTGCTCAGTGAGGTTGTTGGCGCGCAGCAACATTAAATCGGTGAACCCGACAATGGGGACTAAGGCGTTATTGATGTCGTGTGCAATGCCGCTCGCCATTTGTCCCAACGCCCGCAATCGTTCCTGCCCCAAAATTGCCTGTTGTGTTTTCGTTAATTCAGCATAAGCTGCATCGAGCTTCTGGTACAATTCGGCATGCTGCATTGAAAGGGCGATGTGTTTGCTCAATTGCTCAAAAAAATCCCGGTCGGTTTGGTTAAACCCGTCCTTCTCCCGACGGACAACCGCCAACACACGGGTTGCCTGCACGGTTTGAATGGAAACCGCCAATAAGGAATGGAATCCGTACTCAACGAGAATTTGATAAAGCGGGGTGTCCAGTGCTTCCAAATCAGGGAAGTAGAGCATGCCGTTATCAATCGCCGGACGCAACTTCAAAGGTTCTATATCTATGGCACGCCCCCGCTGTGCGTCGAGCGCTTCGGCGATGGCATGATGCGCTTCCATAAAAAATTCTAACGTCAGGGTATCATCAGTGGGATCATAAGTATTGACACTGCCAACGGCAATCAATTCGGATGTTTCAAGATATTGCAGCATTGTTTGCAAAATGCTCTGCGGGTCTAATCGAGCGTTCATCGCCTGGGTGATTTGGCTCAGTAAATCTAGCCGGGCGACTTGCTGTTTGAGTTTTCTTTCCAGCGCAATCCGCTTGGAAATGTCGTGAACAATAC
>CAZMXX010000140.1:0-1485 GCA_964570315.1 uncultured Anaerolineaceae bacterium
AAAAAACACAGTTTATGAGCTACAACACCCTTGTCATTGTTGATAAAAATTTATTTTAAGCGTCAGGGAAACGTTTCCGAGCTAAACCCCATCCTTTGCCAGAGGTTTTTATGCCCGCAACCATTCATGATGTAGCAAAACGCGCCGGTGTCGGTATCGGCACGGTCTCCAGCGTCATCAACGATAGTCGTGCCGTTAACCGCACCACCAGAGAACGTGTCTTAAAAGCCATCGCCGAACTGGATTACACCCCCCACCCTGCCGCGCGCCGCCTCTCGTCGGGCAAAACGTTCACCATCGGCGCGATTATCCCCTTCTTCACCCGTCCCGCCGCCGTGGAACGCCTGCGCGGCGTGATGTCCGTGGTTGCCCCCAGCGCATACGATTTCACCCTCTTCAGCATCGAAACCGCCGCCCAGCGCGCCGAACAACTCCGCGCCGTCCCTCGCCGGGGGCGCGTGGATGGACTGATCATCTTTTCGTGCCCGCCCACCCAAAGCGAGGCGGAACGAATCATCAAATCCGAAATCCCCACCGTTCTTATTGACGCCTACAGCCCGCTGTTGAATTGCATTTATATTGATAACGTCAAAGGGGGCTATCAAGCCACCAAACATCTGGTTGAATTGGGACACCGCCGCATCGGTTATCTGGGCGACCCCCTGGAAGACCCCATCGGTTTTTTTGTGAGCCGTGACCGTTTTCGCGGTTACCGGCAGGCGTTGGAAGAAGCCGATCTCCCCTTCGACCCTCGCTATCACCGCGAGGGTGAACACTCGCTGGAGAGCGGGCGGCGGATGGCGACGGAATTGCTGACCCAGCCCGACCCGCCCACCGCGCTGTTCGCCTTCAGCGATACCATCGCCTTTGGGGTGCTGGAAGCCGCCAAAGATTTGGGGCTGTCCATCCCCGACGATTTGGCGGTGATTGGCTTCGACGATGTGCAATTGGCGCGGCTGTACGGGTTGTCCACCATCCGCCAGCAGTTGTTCCAAACCGGCGTGATGGGTGCAGAAATGTTGCTTAACCGGGTGAGCAACCCGGGGCAAGAAGAGTTACACGTTCAACTATCAACCAAACTAATCGCCCGACGAAGTACGTCCGGCGAATAATACTGTCTTGAAAAGGAGGTGGTGCATATTCCGGTAACAACATCCACTTAATGAATGAAGAAGTATTATAACGAACCCAAATTTGAGAAGGAGAAAAACCTAATGAGTAAGAAAACTCTCTGGATTGTGACTGCTTTATCGCTGGTGATGGTGCTCGTCCTGTCTGCTTGTGGTGGCAGCACCACGGCAACAGAAGCGCCGAAAACAGAACCGACCAAAGCGGTTGAACAACCGACCAAAGCGCCGGTGGAAGAACCGACTAAAGCCCCGGCAGAAGAACCGACCAAAGCGCCCGAACAACCGGCGATGGAAAAAACCGGTTTGACGGAGTTGGATGCGGCATACGCGGGCGAGTACAAAGGGACGGTCGTCT
>CAZMXX010000140.1:1585-9006 GCA_964570315.1 uncultured Anaerolineaceae bacterium
CGACCTCCTTCCGCTTCGACGCCTCTGACCTGATGCCGGGCGAAGTGGGCGCGGGCACCTTCTGGAAAGGGATGACCGATTACGTCTCCGGCTCCGCCGACCTCGATACCGTCCTCAAAGAAATTGACGACAGCTGGCCCAAAGGTGCGAATGAAATGAGCGGCACCGGCGGCGAAAGCGAAAAGACGGGTTTGACGGAGTTGGATGCGGCATACGCGGGCGAGTACAAAGGGACGGTCGTCTCGATGAGCGGACCCTTTACGGATGAAGATGCGGTGAAGTTCAACAATTCGATTGCGGCGTTTGAAGAAGCGACCGGGATTGACATCCAATACGAAGGGACGAAGGAATTTGAAGCGTCCATATCGGTGCGGGTGGACGCGGGCGATGCGCCCGACATTGTGGACTTCCCGCAGCCCGGTTTGCTGGGCAACTTCGCCAAAGCGGGCAAAGTGGTGGACGTGAGCAGCTTCATCGATACCGCCTACCTGCAAGGGCAGTACAACCAATCGTGGCTGGACATGGCGACCATGGCGGGTGCGGACGGCAGCCCGATGATGGCGGGCGTCTGGCAGCGTTTCAACGGCAAGTCGATTGTGTGGTATCCGAAGGCGCAGTTTGAAGCGGCGGGCTACGAAGTGCCGCAGACGTGGGATGAGCTGATGGCGCTGACGAAGCAGATTGCGGATGACGGCGACACGCCGTGGTGTATCGGCATTGAGTCCGGTGCGGCGACCGGCTGGGTAGCGACCGACTGGATGGAAGACATCATGCTGCGCACGACCTCGCTGGAGAATTACGACAAATGGGTCAAGGGCGAACTCCCCTTCTCGTCGCCGGAAGTGAAGAACGCGGCGGAAACGATGTCGAGCATTTGGTTGAACGACAACTACGTGTACGGCGGACGTGCGGGGATTGTGTCCACCTTCTTCGGGGACGCCCCGTCGCCGATGTTCGAGAACCCGCCCAAGTGCTGGTTGCACAAACAGGGCAACTTCATCACCTCATTCTTCCCGTCGGGCGTGGAAGCGGGCACGGATTACGGTTTCTTCTACTTCCCGCCGATTGACCCGGCATACGGCAAGCCCTTCCTGGTGGCGGGCGACATCATGGCGATGTTCAACGACCGTCCCGAAGTGCGTGCGGTGATGGAATACTTCACCAAAGGGGAATCGGTGAAAGCGTGGCTGGAAGCGGGTGGCGCATTGTCGCCGCACAAAGACGCCTCGCTGGACTGGTACGGCAACGACGTGGAGCGCGGGGTAGCGGAACTGGTGCAGCAAGCGACCTCCTTCCGCTTCGACGCCTCTGACCTGATGCCGGGCGAAGTGGGCGCGGGTACCTTCTGGAAAGGGATGACCGACTACGTCTCCGGCTCCGCCGACCTCGATACCGTCCTCAAAGAAATCGACGATAGCTGGCCCCAATAGGCACGGTTTGTGAGTAATTAAGTTTCACACACGGGTGGAACATCCTCAGCCGGGGGTGTTCCACCCGTCACCCACCAAGGAGGGTGACATGTCATCAACGACAGATGCGAAATCCGGTTCCATTCTCAGTTGGTTGACCGGCACAATCGGGCAGATTGTCATTTCATTATTTGTGCCGGTGATTACGTTCATTGTGTTGTGGCAGGGGTTCATTTTCCTGCGAGACAGCGAAGCGCCCAAAGTGATCATCGCGCTGGTGGCGATTGTCTGGGGCGTGGGTGGTGTAGCGCTGTTGTATATCGTTACCAACTGGCTTGTTGAAAAATTACCCCCTGTTTGGATGCGCCGACTGCAACCCTTCCTTTTCGTCGGACCCGCGGTCGCCATTCTGGCGTGGTTTCTGGCGATTCCCGCCCTCCGAACCCTCTGGTTCAGTTTGCACAACGCCAACAGCACCGAATTTGTCGGGCTGCAAAACTATGTCGCCGTCTTCACCCAACGGACGATGCTCCTCGCTTTCCGCAACAATTTCCTGTGGATTGCCTTCGGCGCAACATTGTCCGTGGTGCTGGGCTTGCTGATTGCCGTTTTGGCAGACCGCAGCCGGTTTGAAACCATCGCCAAATCGCTCATCTTCATGCCGATGGCAATTTCAATGGTGGGCGCGGGCGTCATCTGGAACTTCATTTACGAAGTGAAAGACAAAGCCGACCCCCAAATCGGGCTGCTGAACGCCATCTGGGTGGCACTGGGGAACGAACCGCAGGCGTGGACTTCGCTCATTCAGCCGTGGAACAATTTTTTCCTCATCATCATCGTCATCTGGCTGCAAACGGGTTTTGCGATGGTGCTTTTTTCGGCGGCAATCAAGGGCATCCCCAGCGAATTGATGGAGGCGGCGCGGGTGGATGGCGCCAGCGAAATCCAAATCTTCTTCCGCATCATGATCCCCTATATTTCGGGAACCATCATCACCGTTACCACCACCGTTGTCATCTTCACCCTCAAGATATTCGATGTGGTTTGGGTGATGACCGGTGGGCAATTCGGCACGCAGGTGATTGCCACCCAATTCTTCCGCGAATATTTCACCAACCGAAACTTCGGCTACGGCTCAACCATTGCGATTGTGTTGCTCATTGCCGTCATTCCGGTGATGATTTACAACCTGAAGCAATTTAACGAACGGGAGGCATTTTAATGGCGGCTGGCGAAAAAAGCACCAAACGCAAAAAAATACTCAACGATGTTCTGGTCAATGGCTCCCTGCTCCTCATCGTTTTAATCTGGACGATTCCCACCCTCGGCTTGCTGGTCTCATCTTTCCGCACCCGCACCGACATCTCCACCTCCGGCTGGTGGACAATCTTCCCGCACAAAGAATGGGTTTTGGTCAAAGAGATGGAAATCCCGGAAGGGCTTGACCGGAAGGGTGTGATGACCATCGAAGGGGCGACGGGCACGTTCAAAGAATTTCGCGCCGGCATTGAAACGCCCGACGGCAGACGGGTGGCGTGGATTGGCAACCGACGGCTGGGGAAAATCCAAATTCAGGCGAATGAATGGACGACGCGCACCGATTTCACCCTTAAAAATTATAAAGACGTGATGACCGGCAAACAATATGAGGTGCGACAGCCGAACGGGAGCGTGAGAATCGAACAGGGAGACAATATGGCGGGGGCGTTCCTCAACAGCCTCACCGTCACCATCCCCGCCACCGTCATCCCTATTCTGATTGCCGCATTTGCCGCCTACGGTTTCGCGTGGATGCGTTTTCCCGGCAGAAAACCAATGTTCATCATGGTGGTGGCGCTGTTGGTTGTCCCCCTTCAAGTGGCATTAGTCCCCATTCTGACCGACTACGTGAAGCTCGACCTGAACGGCACATTTCTGGCGGTGTGGCTCGCCCATACCGGCTTCGGACTGCCGCTCGCCACGTATCTGCTTTTCAATTACATCAGCGGCTTGCCCCGCGACATTCTGGAATCGGCATTCATTGATGGCGCCTCGCATTTCACCATTTTTCTGCGGCTGATTTTGCCCCTTTCCCTCCCCGCGCTGGCATCATTTTCCATCTTCCAGTTTTTGTGGGTCTGGAACGATTATTTGGTGGCGCTGGTCTTCATCGGCTCCAAACCCGACGTGCAGGTGCTGACCATGCGGCTGGCGGAGATTGTCGGTTCGCGCGGGAACGACTGGCATCTGCTCACCGCCGGCGCATTCGTCTCGATGGTGCTGCCGCTGCTGGTCTTCTTCTCGCTCCAGCGTTTCTTCGTGCGCGGGTTGCTGGCGGGTTCAGTAAAGGGGTAGCCTATGCCTCAATTTCCGAAAGATTTCCTCTGGGGTGTTTCGACCTCTGCATACCAAATTGAGGGCGCGTGGAACACGGACGGCAGAGGGGAAAGCGTTTGGGACAGATTCGCGCATCGCCCCCACAACGTCGCCGGCAACCACAACGGCGATGTTGCCTGCGACCATTACCACCGCATGCCGGAAGATGTGGCGTTGCTGAAATCGCTCGGCATTCCGGCGTACCATTTTTCCATCAGTTGGACGCGGGTACTGCCCGCCGGTATCGGCGCGGTGAACCCCGCCGGGCTTGATTTTTACGACCGGCTGGTGGATGAACTGCTGGCGGCGGGCATCACTCCGATGGCGGTTTTGCACCACTGGGATTTTCCGCAGGCGTTGCAGGAACTCGGCGGCTGGGTGAATCGCGCCAGTGTGGACTGGTTCGCCGACTTCGCGCAGGTGATGTTCAACCGGCTGGGCGACCGCGTGTCGCTGTGGGCAACCTTCAACGAACCGTGGGTCATCGCTTTTCTGGGCTACGGGACGGGCATCTTCGCCCCCGGTGTGTGCGACTATTCGCAAGCGTACCAAACCCTCCATCATCTGTTGCTGGCGCACGCCAAAGCCGTGCAGCTTTTTCGGCAGGATAACCATGCCGGCGAAATCGGCATCGTGCTGAACCCCGACCACTTTATGCCCGCGTCGGAACGGGCGGAAGATGTTGCCGCCTGCCAACGCGCCTACGATGAAAACATCGGGATGTTTTTGCGCCCGCTGGTCTTCGGGGAGTATCCCGCGCCGTTCATGGAATGGCTCGGCGTGCATCGCCCCACCATCTTCCCCGGTGATTTGGCGAAAATCAAAGGTTCATTCGACTATTTGGGCGTGAATTATTACCGCGCCTCCACTGTGGCGCACGATGTCGGCGGTGGGTTGCTCAAGGCGAAAATCCGCTCCGTTTCCGAACCGGGTTGGGGCAGAACGGAGATGGATTGGGGCATTCATCCCGCCGGGCTGACGCACGTTTTGCTGGACTGGAAAGAAAATTACGACAATCCGAAAATGATGGTCACTGAAAATGGGGCGGCGTTCCCCGACGCCCCCGACGACACCGGCGCGATGAACGACCCCGCGCGCATCAATTTTCTGCGGGCGCACATCGAAGCCACGCACGCCGCCATCGAGCAGGGCGCGAATGTGCAGGGGTATTTCGCCTGGAGTTTCATGGACAATTTTGAATGGGCGGAGGGGTATCGTCCGCGCTTTGGGCTGGTGTACGTGGATTATCCCACCCAAAAACGCACCCCCAAAGCGAGCGCGCACTGGTTCGGGCGGGTGGCGCAACAAAATGGACTGTAACAAAAAGGCATTTTATGACTCAGCACTATCGATGGTGGCAAAAAGGCATTATCTATCAAATTTACCCGCGTTCATTTCAGGACACCAACGCCGACGGTATCGGCGATTTGCCCGGCATCACTCGCCGTTTGGATTACCTGCAATCGCTGGGCATTGACGCGCTGTGGCTCTCGCCCATCTATCCGTCCCCCATGTATGATTTCGGTTACGATGTGGCGGACTATTGCGACATTGACCCCATCTTCGGCACGATGGACGATTTCGATACCCTGTTGGCGGCGGCGCACCGGCGCGGGCTGAAAGTGCTGCTCGATTTGGTGCCGAACCACACGTCCATCGAACATGCGTGGTTCAAAGAAAGTCGCGCTAGCCGCGACAACCCCAAACGCGATTGGTATTTCTGGCGCGACCCCGCCCCCGATGGCAGTCCCCCCAACAACTGGACGAGCTACTTTGGCGGGGCAGCGTGGACTTTCGATGATGCGACCGGGCAGTATTACCTTCATCAATTCACCCCTGAACAGCCCGAATTGAACTACCGCCATCCGGCGGTGCTGGCGGCGATGCAGGACGTGATGCGATTTTGGCTCAACAAAGGGGTGGACGGGTTTCGGGTGGATGTGATTCACTTGATGATGAAGGATGAACAGTTGCGCGACGAACCGGAAAATCCCGATTGGGACGGGGTGCACGTGCATGAAAAACTGCTGCACATCCACACCCGCGATTTGCCCGATGTTCACCCGCTCATCAAACAGTTGCGCGCGGTGGTGGATGAATATGACGATCGGGTGATGATTGGTGAAATTTATCTGCCCAACGAAAATTTGATGCGCTATTACGGTGAAAACTTCGATGAATGCCATCTCCCCTTCAATTTCCAGCTCATTCAGATGGATTGGGATGCCCAAACCGTGCGCCGCGCAGTGGACGCTTACGATGCCGCCCTGCCCCCCGGTAGTTGGGGGAACTGGGTGCTGGGCAATCACGACCGGCACCGCACGGCAACGCGGATCGGCGCGGCACAGGCGCGGGTGGCGAATATGCTCCTCCTCACTTTGCGCGGCACGCCGACAACCTATTACGGCGAAGAAATCGGTATGGAAGATGGGCATATCCCCCCCGAATTTGTGCAAGACCCGCCCGCGGTGAACAATCCGGCGGTGGCACACATCATCGGGCGCGACCCCGAACGCACGCCCATGCAGTGGGACGGTAGCCCCAATGCGGGATTTTCGCCCGCCGGAGTGCAGCCGTGGCTGCCGGTGGCGGACAATTATCGCGCGCTGAATGTTGCCGCACAGGAAGCCGATGCCCGCTCAATGTTGAGCCTGTACCGGGCGCTCGCCGCGCTGCGCCGCCGTGAACCCGCGCTGTCCGTGGGCGATTATCGTTCGCTGGATGTGGGCAACGACGCGATTTTCGCGTACCTTCGCAGCGCACCCGGCGTCGACCGCTTTTTGATTGTGCTGAACTTTAGCGCACAATCGCACACAATCAATCTCGCCCCGTTTGCCGCCCGCGCAGACATCGCCATTGCCGGTGATATGCGGCGGCACGGGCAAATCAATCCGGGAAAATTGACACTATCCGCCCATGAAGGGCTGGTTTTGCGTTTGATGGAGACCCAATAAAAAATGCACATTGCTTTTTTCAACCCGCAAGGAAATTTCGACCCGCAGGACAGCTATTGGACACAACACCCCGACTTTGGCGGGCAATTGGTATACGTGAAGGAGCTTGCGCTGGCGATGGCGGCGCAGGGGCATCGGGTGGACATTGTCACCCGCCGCATCATCGACCCGCAATGGCGTGAATTTTCCGCGCCGATAGACCGCTACCCCGACAGCGACGCCGTGCGCATCATCCGTGTGCCCTGCGGTGGTGATACTTTTCTGCCGAAAGAAAAATTGTGGGCGCATTTGGCGGAATGGGTGGAAAATATTGTGGCGTTTTATGCCCGGGAAGATGCCCTGCCCGAATTTGTGACTGCCCATTATGGGGATGGAGGATTGGCGGGCGTGCTGTTTCGGCAGAAAACAGGCGTGCGCTTCAGCTTCACCGGGCATTCGCTGGGGGCGCAAAAGATGGACAAACTGCACGCGGGGGCGGAAAATCTGGCGGCATTGGATGCCCGCTACCATTTCACCGAGCGAATTCTCGCCGAACGGTTGGCGATGAACCACGCCTCGGTGATTGTGACCAGCACCATGCAGGAAAAACGCGAGCAATATGCGCACCGAGCGTATCGCGGCGCGATTGACCCGCTGGGGGCGGACGCAGACCGCTTCGCCGTGATTCCGCCGGGGGTGAACCGCCGTGTTTTCTCCCCTGAAC
>CAZMXX010000141.1:0-8928 GCA_964570315.1 uncultured Anaerolineaceae bacterium
GTGAACCGCTCGACCGGGTAGCACTGCTGATGGGACACAGCAATCTGAATACCACCGCTATCTACACCCGCCCGTCCGGCGCCGATCTGGCGGCGGCGGTTGACCGCATCGCCTGGGCGGATTAGAATATGTCACCCGGTTTAACCTCTGTGGAGGATTATGTTAGGCATTGAGAAGATAGAGGATATTGCCCGATTTACCGAGTTTGTGTTTGTGCCGACCAATGATGCCGAGTACGAGCAAATACTTTGTCTTTTGGACGAAGTCACGGATGTTGTTCGCAATGACGAAACACACGCTTTGCGTCCTTTGATGGATGTGCTCGGTGTCCTTGTAGAAGCATACGAACGTCAGCACGTGCCCGATATTTTTTGAGTGTCTTGCTGTACTTCTCTCCGCAACTCCAACAAATCCAATGTTTTCAGCATCCGCGCCGAGTCCGGACGCGCCGCCAAGCCGGGAAACGGGAATGCCCGGCTTTTTTTCTCGTCCAACCAGCTTTGTCCGGTTGCACCGTGCTTTTCCAACTCCGGCAGCGTTGACAGCCGCAGCTGTATTCCCCGCATATTTTGCCCCATCACCCGATTGTACGCTTTGCGCCAGCGTTCCAACTGTCCCCGCTTTTTACCAATCAACAACACATAGATATCCTGCCCCCTGAATTCCTGCGCCGCTTCCCCCGATTCCATAAACCCCCGATAAATTTTCAGTTTCTTTTCGATGGCATATCGTGAACGATTAACGGTTCTTTCAACTTCCACAAAAAACGGATACTTCAAATGTCCGACGGTGTAAATACCGAACCCGTCCGGGTACAGCAGAAATGGTCGCCCCTGCCAATTGAAGTGCCGCCGGGCGTCCACCTCCCCGTCCCAGACGGCTAGATGTTCTTTCCAGCCAAGACTACGGGCTTTGTTCGCCGCTTCCGCAAATAACAGCAGCGTGTCGTACACCACCCGCAGATGGTCGGCATTCCGTTTGAGAAATTCCAATCGTGGTTCCTTGTATTTATCCAAGCGGTAGTTACGGTCGTCGGCGTAAGCCTTCAGGGTCGTCCCCACGGCAACCGCCAGGTACTCTAACCCGGTACGAGTGAGATGTGCATAGCGCGGTTCATAAGCTTCCCCTTCCAGCGCGATCCGTTCTACCAACCCCAGCGTCTCGAGGCGCTTAATCCCCTGCTTGACTGTTCCTTCTTCCAATCCCGTCGCCATACCAATAACTTTTTGCGTCGCCAGCGGCAGACCGGCAATCCGCCGCAAAATCTGTTTCTCTGCCGGTGAGGTTTGCAGGGTCAGCGCCACCATTTTGCGCCCGCCGCTTTCATTCTCGAATTTTTCCGGCAGCGACAAATAAACAGCTCGTTGGCGCGCTGTTAAATCGCCCGGGAAAACGTCGGAAAAACGTTTGCCCGCTTTTTGAAAGAGATAGCCACGATGAATGCCGGTCCCCATTTGCAACCACGTGCGCGTCCCCCAACCGTGTTTGCGCAAATCAGAAAGTGCCGCTGCATAGACCGGCGGCATTGCTGTATCGAACACGTACGCCGCCCGCCGAAAATCATCCAGATAACGCACCGCTCGTGTCCAAGTGGTGGCTACAATTATCAATACCGGTGCACTTTGCGGTATGGTAAATTGATAAGACCCCAAAAAACGGGCGAGGTGACGAGTGCGCCGCTCGATACCACGAATAGAAATATCGCCCCGATCCCATTCCAGAATGAACGGAATGCTTTTCCAGATACCGCCGCCATGCAGCAGGATTGATTCACTGCGCCGTCCGGCGTAGTTAAAGCGGAAGGTCTCACGCCAATAGCTGTCCCACCACTGTAAATTTCCGGTGGTGTGCATTCCCAGCAGGAAATTACGAGATTGGTACACCGTGGCGATGGCCGGCACTTGCGCCAACGCCATCCGGGAAATTCCTTTGGGGCGCGATTTTGTATCGGCGTGTTTGACGGCGTAATACAGCCGCTTTTGCCGCAGGGCGGGGTGGCGAAGATTGACGGCGGCAATATCCTCATCCGCTATGAGTTTGTCAATCACTTGCTGCGTCGCCCGCTCGCCGATACCCAATTCACAGGCGATTTGCTGCACCGATAAAAACGAATGAGTGGCAATCAAGGTAAACACCTTACCGGTCGGCATGGCCTGATTTCCTCCGTGTCCGGGTGCGTTTCCTGGGCGTTCTCACTTTGGTTTTGACCGTGGTGTCAAAGGGCAGTATCTCATCGGCTTTCCCGCCACCGGCTTCAAAACTACTGATAACTGCCGGGTGATCATCATCCGGGATGATGTTTTCCATCCCTTCGGTTTCCAGTAATTTGTCGCTTCTTTCCATCAGCTCACGCATTCTGTCTTTTTCCGCCTGTGATTTTTGATATTTGGCGTACTCCCGACGATACCAGTATTGCTGGTGTTTTTTCAGCATCTCTTGCACATCCGCCATCGTGTGGGTGTAGCGCGGCAGCCGTGCCCGAATTTTTCCGGCAACCGTTTTGTCTTGCGGAGGCAGTGGGTGTGTTTTGATGAGCAGCGGAGTGGTCGGCGCGCCGTCTCGGATGGTGCGCACGTAGCAGCGATATTCTTTCAAGCCGGTGAGGTCCGTAATCGCCAGATTGTCCGCATCGAATTCCGGCGCCAGCGGGCGGGCATCCAAGGCGCTGACCTGAAAACTGATGAGCGTATCCACATTCCCCAGCAATGCGCCACGTAAATTTGGATCTACCGCGTCCAATTGCGCCAGCGATTGCGTGCCGATAGTGAACGCGGCGCCCATCTTCTGTAATTCCCCCAGCAGTTCGCTGTAGTTGTATGGTATTTGCTGGAATTCATCCACGACAACCGCCATCCGGGTTTTGCCGCCGGCACGTGAGGCATGCCGCCGGATGGCTAATTGCAGGTAAGTCAGGAACATTGTGCCCAACAGCGATGTGTTTCGTGAGGTAATAGCGCCGGCGTCCAGGTTAACCAGCACAATTTTGTTCCCCTGCACAATCTCGTCGAAACTGAACGTAGATTGAGATTGCCCCAGGACGTGGTAAACCGCGTCCGAACCGATCATCCGGTGTATTTTGGTCTGCACCGGATTGATGACATCCTCTTTCTTCTGGGCGGTTAAGTCACGGTAATAACCCTCGAACCAGCGCAGCGTTTGCCAGTTTTCGATGTACAGTCCCAACAATAACGCCTGAAAATCCCGCAAGGTCAGCACCGCATCAATATCGGCGATGGTAAATTGCCGGTCCGGCTTCTCGTGTATCAACGTTTCATTGGACTCGGTGAGCGCCAGAATGGCAAACCGCAGCGCGGATTCCATGCGCGGTCCCCAGTTGTCTTTCCAAACCGTCTCGCCCATTTGCAGAAACGCCTCGACGATTTTGTTATGGGTCATATTACCGTTTTCGCCCCCGGATAACATATTCCAGCCGATAAGGCGGTCTTCGGCGGTAAAATCCAGATACAAGACATCATCAATCCTGTCCGGCGGGATCAGCCCCAGCAGTTCTTTGACCGCTTTGCCATGCGGATCAAGGTAAACCAATCCCGCACCGGCGCGAATGTGCGCCAGCGCGAAATGCTGCATCAGTGTGGATTTTCCTTTTTGAGTCTTTCCGACCAGTAAAATATGTTTCTGCAATGCCGCCGGTTCCAGATACACCGGTGTGCCGTTTTCGCCGGTTTCCATTTCCCCGATGAGCATACTTCCCTCAACCCGTTCAAATTCTGCCGGCACGGGGCGGTAACTGCGACTGACCACCTGCCGCAACATCGCGACATCGTTCCCGACGGGGAAATGCCACATACCGGCGACTTCTGATACACTCAAAATGTTTTGGATTTTACCGGTCAAGCCTCGTTTCCAACCGGCAAAGATATTTGGCGGCGAGAAGCCCGGTGTATGCCGCAGGTGAGATAATATACTCTCACCGGTGAAGCTTAAGGTCAGCGTATTACCCATCCCGGCATTAAACTGTCGGAAAGCCGCCGCCATCTGCAAGACGCGGGCGCGAGCTTGGGCGTAGGTCGGCGCACCGGCGGTCAACCGCAGTTGAAATTCATATGCCGGCTCACCCAGCTTCCTGGACACCATTTCCGGTAAAATGATCATGTTTCTCCGGGCGCGACGAACCAGCATCAACCAGCCGGCGCCGGTTGCAAACAACAATGCCAACAGCGGCACCGCCAACAGCCAATTACGATGGAGCATATTAGCCAGTGTACCGAGCCCCAACGCAATATCCGCCAGCAACAATCCGAGCATAGCCACCATCCCCGTGCCGTCCAGCGGAGCTTCAATCATCAGCCGCTCATGGGGATTCATTGCCAGGTGCATATACGAGCGTTCCCAGTCTTTGGGGGCGGGGCGCAGCACCAACTGCGCCAAGGCGTATTCCCCCGCCGCGAAATCGTTGAATGCGCCAAGAATGCCGGCAACAGGATCTGCTTGCTCGAAGTCCCCGTCGCGAAACGTACGTAACGATAAGGCGGGAATGTTGCCGAGGGTGAGCATAGCCGTAACATGCTCGTCAGCGACAGCATAAGCCGGGTCATCATCCGGTGACAATGTTTTAAACGCAACCTGTCTGTACACGCTTTTCAGTTGCGACTGTAAGTAACGCAGCGTCGGCGGTCTGCCGCGAATGATGAACCGCCGTCCGGTGACATCACCGGCGATTTCCAGCGCATACGTGGAAGTGGTGAGTGAGGCCAGCAATCCTTCAACCGCCAGCGCGTCTTTTTCATTGTTTGCCGGAGGCATAACCATCACGGCTTGCACGGCGTCAGTTTTTTCCGTGTCGGATGGCGGTGATGATATGCTTGAAAAATCGAGCCGGATTTCCCCGTTTGAACCTTGCTCGCCCACCGGTTTCAAGGACAGTTCACAGCATCGGTAGCCGCGCCGCATCGCGGTAGACAGATCATAAACTCGTTTGCAGTTTTGACATTGGTATTGCATTGAAAATTCCCTACTGCTGTTTAATGCGGCAACCCCGCTGCGGCGAAGGCGTGAACCTGGAAATCTGCCCCGCCGACCATATTCAGGAAAAACGTCCGCACCGGTACACTGACGTACACGCCTACCGATGGTTCGCCGGTTGACCAATCCCCTCCTGCCTGCCTCGCGCGAGCAGTCGGCGGGTAGCCCGTAATTGTCCCGCCGGTCGGATTGGGCAATACCCGAATATCAGCGCTGTAACCGGTGACGCTGCGCGTTGCCATTTCTTCTGCCAGTGCATTGGTCGCCTCAGCTTTCGCGGCAGCCGCATCCAGTGACCACTGCCCGGTGGTATAAAAGGCGTTGAAATTCCGCCCGACCGTCACCCCGCGCAGTGCTGCCGATGAGGCGGCACGGTACGCCCAGTCACGCGCCGTCCATACGCTGTAGACATCCACCACGATCCCGGCGATGAGCGTAAAGATGATGACGGTGAATATGGTGGCTAATGTTGACTGTCCCCGTTCCGGATTTGCATGATGCTCGCGCATACTCAAACGTCCCGGTCAAGATATCTGGCAATATATTGCTCGATGATGAGAGTCCAGGAGTCCAATGCGTCTTTGGCTGTGTGTGCGTCACCGGCCTGCATGACAGCCAAATCGCGCTCGGTGTACAATTTCGACAAATTCAGAATTGCGGACCGAAGTGCAATATGAGGCGGGACGGAATATACGGAATACGTGTCTCGTTGTTCCCGTATCCATGCGATGAGGTGCAAAACGGCGCTGTAACTGCCATATCGCTGCGCCAGGAATTCATACTGTCGGCGGATATTTGAGATTGATTTTTCGGTTGGTTTCGTTACTTGCAGTTTCATAACGTGATGACCATATTTTGTATTTGTTTAACGTTTCTGCTGTGTCCTAATATCCAACTTGTCACTGTGCGCACATCCTCATCGAGATCGGACTGCGCCACTCGGGCTATCACCTCACGATCAACCCGATCCCTGAAGAAACGATACAATTCCAGTGCCACGAGAAAGCGAATGTATGCGTCATCGTTTTCTTGCAGCTCTGTTTGCAGGATTGTTACTATCTCCGGTGGCTCGATGTAGCAAAGTGCCTGTATCGCCCGCTTGGCTACGCCGGTTTCTTCATCCAGCGCCGCAATCTGCAAAGTTTCTATCACTTGCCGTAACTGTGCCGCAGATAGATTTTCTGCGTTCACAGCGAGGCGTACTATTGCCGTGTTGCGATGGCGGGGACTCGCGTTAACGTCGTTGATTGTGTCTATGCCCGCATTGAACTTCTTTGCTTTCAAGGATACGCCTCAATACGCAACGTGTGCTCACTGGTCAATGTCCGTTGTGTCAGGCCGCCGACCAACGGGAGGGTTGCTTGAAACGGCACGCCGGCGGTGACGCTGAACGGCTCTCCGAATGCAGAGGACGGCATATTCACGGTAACGCTGACTTGCGAGGCGTAGCCGCTGCCCAACGGCGACCGGCTGACAGCTTGCCGGATGATGTTGTCTGCGCCCGACCAGTCACCGGGATGGATGGACAAATATCGGGTGGCTTCCCACGTCCCGGCATCGAGTGCATGCCGCAGCGCCACCCCGCGCGCCAGTTCCACGCCGCCGAAGAAGGCGACGGCAAAGATGATGATGAAAAACACCGTTTCAATGCTGATTGTGCCCCGTTCTTTCTGTTTCATCGGACCTCATCAAAGATTATTGTTCACGTCAATTAGTTTGTTGCGCAGCGAAGTGGAGATTGTCCACAATGTCGTCAGCACCAGCGCGGTGACGATGGCAGCCACCACCAGGTATTCCAGCGCGGTCAGCCCATCGTTGTCTTGCAAAAAATTCAACAGCATACTACCTCCGGTGTGTGGCGGCGGGTTCTGTAGCCCGCCGCCGGGTGATATGGCGTTCAGGGCGCTGACGGGGCGTTGATGCCCCCGATATAGCTGCCGACATTCGTCCCTTCGGCATTGGCGTTTGTAGCGATCATCCACATTGCCGTAGCCAGTAAAGCGACAATAATTGCGCCCCCGGCCAGATATTCGACCATTTCCATCCCGTCATTGTCCTGCAAGAAATCCTTAAACATCAATAACCTCCTGAAAATATTATTTGATAGTCCCGTTTGTTTAATCTTGTAAACAGCGTGTACTTTCTCCCGGGCATCACCCCCTTTAAAAGGCGTCCCCAGACAAGACAGCCAGAATTCTGACGACCATCGGGTACAGTACAATTACCAACACCGTCGGCAGGAATGCAACCAGCATTGGAAACATCAACCGCATCGGAGTTTCTTCGATGGCTTCGGCGGCAGTTTCGTTGATGTCCGTGGCGATGGCTTCCACGGCAACCGCAACGGCTTCCTGCCGGTTGCCTGCCCCATGTTCCGCGGCTTGCAGACGGCGTGTCAACTCTTTCAAATGCGGCGAGCGCATATCTTCCGCCAGGCGTGCCAGCACCAGCAGTGGTTGGCTGTTCCGTTCCAGATGATGGCGCAAACGGCGGTTTAGCAGCCGGTCGTCTTGCTCGCTGACATCTCGCAGCGCCCACACCAGTGAGCCGCTCATCCCCACCGCCAAATTCAACATCGTGACGAAATCGCGCACTTGCTGCAATATTTGCCACGCTTGTCGCCGTCGCTTGGCATTCAGCCACATTCCCGGAGCCAGAACCCCGCCCCCGGCAGTCGTAAAGCCCCACAGTAATTGCCCGTTCAGGATCAGCGCGATGCCAATTGCCCCGGCAACAATAAACGACCACAATCGTACCCGTTTCACGGTTTCCGGGTTTATGTCATATAAAATCGATGCCGGTAACACGCTATCGGCAACTTCTTCTGTTTGCCAGTGCGCCAGCACCGATGCCCAACGCTGTCCGGAACGCATCGCCCGCCAACGGTGTAGCAGCGAGTACAACCGGTCCAGTAATAACCAGGCGCTGCTGCCGACACCCATTGCTGCCGCAATCGCCCCTATCCACGTCAGGGTTTGAAAACTGATCACAGCGCTTTCTCCTTCAAGCTCAAGATACAAGCCATGTCAAATAGCATTATTGAGGACAACTTGGTTTGAAAACTGATCACAGCGCTTTTTCCTTCAAACTTTCGATTTCGTGGTCGAAGTAGATACCGCCGCCGGTGACAACGACGAGCGCCAGGGTCAGCATTATCTGTCGAACAACTGAGCCGGTGTAGAACTCCTGCAATGCCGGCAGGAAGATGGCGGTTGCCACCGCCGTGGCGTTGGCGACCAGCAGGAACATCTCTTCACCGCGGGTCATTGCCGTGACCGTTTCAACCCGTTTTTGCAGCCGGTGGCGCATCCGCAGGCGTTTTGACACTTCGTTGATGGCATCTGCCGTCACCCGGTTGCCGGCGCGGGCGGTTTGCGCCAAAATATACCCGAACTGCTGCAAATACGGATCCGTGCCGCGCAGTGATGCCAGCGCGTCCGGTTCACCCAATCGGTAGCGGGTTAATGTCCGTTGCAATATGCTGTCCAGTGGTTGTCCGAAGGTGACATGCTCGGCTATGTCTTCCAGCACGCCGAACGGCGAGGCATTGAGTAACCACCGGCTGTAATATTCGCTCAGCAATTCCTCAACCTGGTCGGTCAGCTGCGCTTGCTGCGCCATCTCGCTACGTTTGCGGCTGTACAAAATGATTGCCGTACCGGAAATCAGCAACCCGATGCTGACCAGAATGCCGCTGTGATACCCGATATACAACGCCGCCAGTGCGTCGGCACTCAGCAGTGATAACAACGTCCAGTCCGGTCTCCAAGCCTGTTCGGGGGTAATATCTATGTCCGTTCGGGTTGTACCGGCGATGAAGGAGGCCAGCGCGCTTCGCCGGCGCTGCTGCCACCAGCGCCGGACTAAATCGACGGTCACGCTGATGACCAAATAAACCGCTATCCCGGTGGCGATGGCAACCCCCGCCGCAATACCCCACGTCAA
>CAZMXX010000142.1:0-8911 GCA_964570315.1 uncultured Anaerolineaceae bacterium
CCCCACCGCCCCCCCGGATGACAACCCCCGGGGTCCCTCACACTTCGCAGCGCAAACCCCAGGACCAACCCCCACCGCGAGAAATATGCCACAAACCTGACAAAGCCCGCTGCGGGGCGGATGTGGAGGATGTAATTATGGGCGTGCCCCAGCGGGTCGAGCCAGCGCCCGACGGCGTACGCGCCATACACGGCGGCATAATTGCCGAACCCGACGCCGAGCCAGAAATTATCGCGCCACATTTCGCGCGCGGCTTGCCAGTGCGCCAGCCGTTCGATGGTGGCGAAATTGGCATCAGTGACGGGGATGGTGGCGACATCCGTCACGTTGAGGTAGGGGAGTGCGTCCGCGAATCGCTGCACGATGGCGGCGGGGATGAGCGCCAGCCCGCCCATTGAGACGAACAGCGCGCCGCCGATGAGCGCGGCAGCCAGCGCCACTGCCCACCGTCCGCCCATCAGCAGGATGACGACGACGGTGGCGGCGGCAAATCCGAGCATGCCCCCGCGCGATTGGCTGGCGAACAACCCGATGAGCAAAATGCCGAGCGTCCCGCCGGAGAGGGTCAGCCATTGCAGCGCGGCGGTCTTTTCCCGCTGAAATTCATCGAGCGCCCATAAAAAGGTTGCCAGCGCCAGCGGCAGCACCAGCCCCAAATAGCCCGCAAAAGGGTTCGGTTGGCGGAACGTGCCGTATGCCCGCAGAAATTTCCCCCCGAAGAGCAGGAATCCCGCCGGACCCACTTTGAACAGAAATTGATAAATGCCCAGCGCGGCTTCGGCGGCGCCGGCGAGCATCAACGTGCCCACCAGCCAGCGGGCATCATCGGCGGTGTAATTGGCGGCGATGAACAGATAGAGCGCCAGCATCTCCACCCATTTGGCGGTTTCGGAAAGGGTGGCGGAAAAGGAGAGCGCACTGAGCCAGCTCAACCCTATCGCCGCGAAAAAGAGCAGGAACGGCGCCAGCAGGGGAGGATGGGGGATGATGATTTCGCGCCGGGCAGCCATTTTCAGCAGCCAAGCCGCCAGCATCAGCGCCAGCACGCCTTCCATCGCGCCCACATTCGCCCCGCCGAGGCTCACTTGAAAGAGCGAGCCGAAGGGGATGGCGAAAATCAGGGCGTAAATGCCCAATTTCGGGCGCACCAGCACCACCGTCACCCCGATGGCGCCCGCCAGCGCAACCACCGCCAACTTCAGCGGCAATACCGCCAGCGACAGGGCAATGGCGGCAATGAGCGCAGGGAGGGCGAGGGCATTCAGTTTGGGCAAAACTCGAACAAGGGTCATATAGGTCAATGGTTAATTGGAGATTAGAGATTGGGAAAATAGATAGTTGCGTGAGGTTTCTAATCTCCAATCTCTATTTAACTGATTACTGAAGTCCCAACCGCCGGGCGAAATCGGGGATGGTTTTTTGCAGCCCCTCTTCCAGCGAGAGTGTCGGCTCCCAGCCCAAAATGCGGCGGGCTTTGCTGATGTCCGGGCGGCGCACTTTGGGATCGTCTTTGATGCGCTCATCTTCCGGTTGCACCAGCGCGATTTCAGAGGTGCTGCCGGTGATATTCACCACCGCTTGGGCGAATTGCAGAATGGTCATTTCGGTGGGATTGCCGATGTTGGTCGGTTCGTGTTCCTCGGAATAGAGCAGCCGGTAAATGCCCTCCACCAAATCGCTGACGTAGCAGAACGAGCGCGTTTGCGAGCCGTCGCCGTACACGGTGAGTGGCTTTCCGATGAGCGCCTGCGCGATGAAATTCGGTACCACCCGCCCGTCGCGGAGGCGCATGCGGGGACCGTAGGTGTTGAAAATGCGCACAATGCGGGTATCCACGCCGTGATAGCGATGGTACGCCATCGTCAGCGCTTCGGCGAAGCGTTTGGCTTCATCATACACTCCGCGCGGTCCGATGGGGTTGACGTTGCCCCAATAGTCCTCCGTTTGCGGATGCACCAGCGGGTCGCCATACGCCTCGGATGTGGAGGCGAGCAGGAAGCGCGCGCCCTTCGCTTTTGCCAACCCCAGCGCTTTGTGCGTCCCCAGCGCACCGACTTTCATCGTTTGGATGGGCAATTCCAGATAGTCAATCGGGCTGGCAGGGGAGGCGAAATGCAGGATGGCATCCAGTTCCCCTTCAATGTAGATATATTCGGTCACATCGTGCCGGATGAATTTGAAATTGGGATTACCCGCCAAATGGGCGATGTTATCGGTGTTGCCGGTGATGAGATTGTCCATAGCGATGACGGAATGCCCTTCCGCCAAAAATCGGTCGCACAGGTGCGAGCCGAGAAAGCCCGCCCCGCCGGTGATGAGTACGCGCATAGTTGCTCCTTTAAAGGTGAATTACATATTGCGAGTCGCAATCTCGATTATTATATGCCAATTGTGCTGTTGCGGCAATGCAGGAACGGCTTATTCCCCCAGCCGAATGCGCGGATTGAGGTAGGCATACAGCAAATCGGCGGCGAGGTTGGCGAGCACCACCCCGATGACGACAATCATCGTCACCGCTTGCAGCAGGGGCAAATCGCGCCGGTCAATGGCAAAGACCATCAGTCGCCCCAAGCCGGGGTAGTTGAAGACATTTTCAATCACAATCAGCCCGCCAATGAGCCAGCCGAAGCTGATGGCAATCACGGTGATGGTCGGCAGCAGGGCGTTGCGCAGCACGTGCTTGACGATGACCACCCGGCGCGGCAGTCCCTTGAGCGTCGCCGTGCGGACATACGGCTTTTTCAATTCTTCGATGACCCCCGCGCGGGTGAGTCGCGAAATGTATGCCAGCAGCACCAGCGTGGCGGTGATGGCGGGGAGGAGCATGAAAGGGAGCGCATCCCCGAAGCTCATACCGGGTTTGATGGCGGATGAGCTGGCGGGGAAAATCTTGAAGACCCCGGCGAAGACTTGAATCAGCACCAGCCCGGTGACAAATTCCGGCAGCCCCACCACCGACAGCGCGGAGATGCTCACCACGTTGTCTATCCATTTATTTTCGTTCAGCCCGGCGAGAATGCCCATGCCCACCGCCAGCGGGATGGCGAGCACCAGCGTGACCAACGCCAGCCGCAGCGAATTGCCGAGCCGTTGCATCACCACCGCTCTGATGGGGGTGCGGGTGCTGAACGATTCTCCCCAATCACCCTGCACAAAATTAACCACCCAGCGCCCGTATTGAACCGGCAGCGGCGCATCCAGCCCCAATTCCGAGCGCAGATTCTCCAGCGCGGCTGCGCCCGCTTCGCGCCCCAAAATCACCCGCGCGACATCGCCGGGCAGCCATTGGGTGATGGCGAACACAATCATTGAAGTTATCAGCAGGGTGAGTATCAGAAACCCAAAACGCCGTAAAATGTATTTGGTCATTTGTCACTCGTTATTCCGTGATGCGTGAAACGTGAAATTGGTTATTGGAGCTTCGTCACTCGTCATTCGTCACTCGTCATTCCGTATTGCGTGAATACTGTATTTTTGCCGCTCTGCCACTTTGCAACATTGCCAATTCCGGCAACGGGATGTGACACCGAATTTTATTGCCGGATTCCGTTTCCCGCCAGGGCGGTTCTTCCCGGTGGCAGAGACTTTCCAGCACCAACGGGCAGCGGGTGTGAAAACGACACCCGCGCGGCATATCGGTGGGGCTGGGGATGTTCCCCTCCAGCCGGATGGTGTTTCGCGGCGCGGTGGGGTCGGGTTGGGGCACGGCGGAGAGCAGGGCTTCGGTGTAGGGGTGGAAGGGCGGCTTGAGCACGTCTTCCGTGGCGCCGATTTCCACCAACTGCCCCAGATAGATGACCGCAATTTCATCCGCCAGATAGCTGACCACCGCCAAATCATGCGAGATGAACAGATAGGCGCTCTGCTTTTCATGTTGCAGGTCGTTCAGCAAGTTGAGAATCGCCGCCTGCACCGACACGTCGAGCGCGGAGACGGGTTCATCGCACACCACCAATTCCGGGTTGGCGGCGAAGGCGCGGGCAATGGCGACGCGCTGTTTCTCGCCCCCGCTGAGCTGCCCCGGCAGACGCTCGGCGAAATTTTCCGGCAGGCGCACCATCCGCAGCAGCGCCGACACATTTTCGCGCGCTTCATCCTTCGATTGCCCCAGCAGCACCGTCAGCGGGCGGCTGAGCGTCTGCCCGATGGTCAGATACGGGTTGAGCGCTTCTTCCGGGCTTTGAAAAACCATCTGCAATTGACGCAGGGTGTCCAGCGTGCGCCGGCTCAGTTTTGCCGGCAGGGGGATGTCGAGCAGTTCGATTTCGCCCGCCGTTTTTTCCGAAAGCGCCATCACCGCGCGGGAAAGGGTGGTTTTGCCGCTCCCGCTTTCGCCCACCAGCCCGAGCGTTTTGCCGGACTGAATGTCGAGCGAAACGCCGTCCACCGCTTTGACCCACTGTTTCGGGCGGCGCGCCAGCACATCCCCCAGCGAGCGGCGCACGGGAAAATGCTGTTTCAGGTTGTCCAAACTGAGCACGGGAAATTCGGGATGGGGTGTTTTGCCGTTCCCGTTGCCATTCGTTCCCACGGGTTGCGGGGTTTGGGGGATGGCGGTTCCCGCCAGAATTTCATCCCAGCGATGACAGCGCACCGTGCGCCCCGGCAGGGGGGTGTCGAGCGGTGGACGTTCCGCGCGGCACAACTCGGTGACGAGCGGGCAGCGCGGCGCGAACACACAGCCGGTCGGCAGGGCGTCCGGCGCGGGAATGCTGCCGGGCATCGCGGGGAGTTTGCGCCCCGCTTTGGTCCGTCCCACCCGTGGCACGCTGTCGAGCAAGCCCTGCGTGTACGGGTGCAGCGGCTGGCGGTACAAATCTTCCGTGGCGGCATCTTCCACCAATTCCCCGGCGTACAGTACCGCCACCCGGTCGCTGATGCGGGCAATTACTCCCAAATTGTGGCTGACATACAGCGTGGCGGTGTTGTGTTCGGTCATCAATTCGCGCAGCAGGTCGAGGATGGTCGCCTCGGTGGTCACGTCGAGCGCGGTGGTCGGCTCATCCAGAATGAGCAGGGCGGGGTCGGTGCTGAATGCCATCGCAATCATCACCCGCTGCTGCATACCCCCACTGAGCTGGTGCGGATAGCTGTCCGCCACCCGTTCGGGGTCGGGCAGGCGGACGCTGTGCAGGAGCGCCAACGTCTCCCGGTGGGCTTCGGCGGGGGATAAATGCCGGTGGTGGCGCAGAACTTCCGTGATTTGCTCGCCCACTTTCAGCGACGGATTCAGGGCGAGAAAAGGGTCTTGCGGCACGAGATTGGTGCGCGCGCCCCAAATGTGTTCCATCGCCGACGGCGGCAGGTCGAGCAGGGTTTGCCCTTCAAAGATGATTTCCCCTTTGCGCACCGCGCCGTTTTCCTTTAAATAGCGCATAATCGCCAGCGCCAGCGTTGATTTGCCGGAGCCACTTTCGCCGACCAGCCCGTACACTTCGCCCGCCGACATGGTGAGCGACACATCGCGCACCGCGTCGAGCCAGCGCCCGCTCTGAAAATAGGAAACGGTCAATTGCCGGATAGCCAGCACCGGCGCGGGGTCGGTGCCGGGGGGGATGGGCGCGGTTTCGCGGGCGATGGTCGGCGCGGGGGAGATGACGGTGGATTGCAGGATGCGTTTCAGCCCGTCTGCCATTAAATTGACGCTGATGACCAGCACGGAAATCGCCCCGGCGGGGAAGAAGAGCGCCCACGGGGTGAGCCGCACGTAATTTCGCGCTTCATTGACCATCAGCCCCCAATCGGGGGTGGGGGGTTGAACGCCGACGCCCAAAAATCCGAGCGACGCCACCAGAAAGATGGCGTATGAAAAGCGGAGCGAGGCTTCGACGGTGAGCGCGGGGAGGGCGGAGGGCAGAATTTCGCGGAGCAGAATGTTCGCCGTCGATTCTCCCTGCAATTTTGCCGCCTCCACGAATCCCCGGGTTTTGGTTGCCAGCACCTCACTGCGCACAACGCGCGCCACAATCGGGGTGTAGACAATCACAATGACGATGAGGATGCTGTTGCGCGAGGGTCCGACCGTACCCAGCAGGAGCAGCGCCAAAAGCAGGGCGGGAATGGCGAGCAGGCTGTCGAAGAGGCGCATGATGATTTCATCGAGCCAGCCGCCGCGATACCCGCTGATGAGTCCGAAAAATGTGCCGCTGATGACCGCGAGCAGGGTTCCCAAGCCCGCCAAACCGAGGATGCTGCGCGTGCCGATGATGATGCGGCTGAAAATATCGCGCCCCAGATGGTCAGTGCCGAACCAGTGCGCCGCCGATGGCGCTTGCCGCGCGGCGGTGAGGGTTTGCTCGGTGGCGGTGTAGGGGGTGATGAGCGGTCCCAAAATGGCGAGCGCCAAAAACAGCAGAAAAACCGTCGTGCCCACGGCGGACGCGGGACGACGGAAGAGTTGTTTCAGGTTGAGGCGATGGGTGAATCTCACAAATGTTGCTCCGGGGGGAATCGAAGATTGGCGAAGTAGGGACAGAGCATTGCTCTGTCCCTACCGGTGGGTATATTGAATTTACTTCAATCGCACGGTGCGGAAATCGGTGCGTCCGGGGAAGGCTTTCAGCTCAAACCCCTCGAAGCGGTCGCTGATGGCGGCAACTTGCGGGAAGAAATACGGGATGAGCACCGGACCTTCTTCGATGAGCAGTTTTTGGATGTCGGCGTAAGCCTGAATGCGTTCCGCTTCATCCAGCGTTGACCCGGCGAGGGTTGCCAGCCGGTCAAATTCGGCGTTGGCGAAATGCGATTCGTTCCATTTGGCGTCGGTTTTGAGCATGACGTTCAGGTAGAATTGCGGATATGGGCGCGAACCCCAGCCGGTGATGCCCAAATCTACTTCGAGCCAGCCGTTGTCGCCGTAATAGACGCTTTCCGGTTCGACAATCACGTTCACATCCACGCCGGCTTCCGCCCACTGTTCTTTCAGAATCACCGCCAAATCGGGGCGTCCGCCCGTGTCGGGGGTGTGCAGGTCAAGTTGCAGCCCATCGGGATAGCCCGCGTCTGCCAAAAGTTGTTTGGCGGCGGCGATGTCGCGTTCCGGCAGGGGGGTGGCTTCGCTGTAATAGGTGGTGTACAGCGGACCGATGGGGCTGTCGCGCCCGATGGCGCCGAGTCCGAGCTGTACCGCGTCCAAAATGGCTTGGCGGTCGGTGGCGAGGCGCAAGGCGCGCATCACGCGCGGGTCGTTGCCGGGGGGGCGGTCGGCGCGCAGGCGCACCACGTCGAAGCCGTTGGTGGGAATGACGATGGTGTTGATGCCCGGTTCGCCTTCGAGGGTTTTGAAAATCGCCACCGGCATGCGCCACGTCACATCAATCTGTCCACTGCGCAGCGCTTCAACGGCAGCCGTTTCATCGTTGAAGAAGATGAATTCCAGCCCTGCCAGCCGGGGCTGACTGCGCACAAAGTAGTTCGGGTTGGCTTTGAGGATGAGTCGGTCTTCCGGGGTGTATGAATCCACCATGAAGGGACCCGTGCCGTTGAAGTCGGTGGGGTCGGTGGTGTTGGCTTTCATCACCAGCGCGTGGTTGTCGCTGAGGTCGTACAGGAAAAAGGGATTGGGTTGGGTGAGGGTGAAGGTCACTTCCAAATCGCCGGTCGCTTCGATGGAAGCGATATTTTCATACAGGCTGGATGTGGGGAAGCCCAAATCGGGGTCGCGCAGACGGTTGAATGTCCAGACCACGTCTTCGGCGGTTAATGGCGAACCATCATGGAAAGCGACATTTTTCGCCAGTTTGAAAACGTAGGTCAACCCGTCGTCGCTCACCGTCCAACTGCGAGCCAAGCGCGGGCGCACCACCGAGGCGGCATCCACATCCACCAGATAATCGTATACATTATTGGCGACGGCAACTTCCCCGTCCGAAGAGACGAGTGCGGGGTCGGTTTGGACAATCGGCTGCATCCCAATGCGAAGCGTGCCCGCTTGCAGGTCGGCGGCGTTGAGCGTTTCCCCGCCCAGCAGCACTTCGGCATCGCTCACCGAGGGGATGCACAATTTCCAACCCGGTTCAATCAGGTCGGGGTCGGTGATGGTGGCAAAACTGCTGTCGGTGGCGGCTTTGGCGTTGGTGGCATCCATAATGGCGGGGTATGCCAGCACATTGGCGTAAAATTTGTCAGCCAGCTTCGAGAGCCAGTCGTTCAATTGCACGGTCACCACCGATTCGCAGACGGGTTCGCTTTGGGCGTGTCCATCGGCGAGGGCGGTCACGGGCAATACCGTGAGGAGAAATGCCAGCAAAAGTGGCAAACTGAATAATTTTTTCATAAGATTTTCCTTCCTTTGTGTGGGGAGTATTTTTTTGACCTTTATAAGGATAAACCGACACGAGGTTTCTATCTGTAACTTAGTTTACATTAGCGATGTGGATTAACTATAATTATCATAACATGCAGAAGTTGGAATGCCAAACAGAACCTTTGTTTTGGTTGAAAACGCAACAGGCATTTTTATGGATGCGCATTGCGCTCGCAAGGGCAAAATATTGACTCGCCTCGGTGGTGTCACTTTGTAAACCAGATTACACCACATTTTTCAAATTTCTGGTACAATTTCAGACAAGTTTGTGCAGAAAGGGTAATTTGAAATGACAACCGATAAAGTACACATCAAAGACTTGTTGGTTCGCACTATCATCGGCATTAATCCCGAAGAACGGGTGAAACGGCAGGACGTGCTCATCAACATCACTATGCACGCCGATTTGCGCGCCGCCGCCCGCTCGGATGATATTGCCGACGCGGTGAACTACAAAACCGTCGCCAAGCAGGTGATTGAAATGGTGGAAAATTCGCAATTCTATCTGGTGGAAAAAATGGCGGGCGAAATTGCCGCCATCTGCTTCGCCGCCCCCCGCGTGACCCGCGCCATCGTCACGGTGGAAAAACCGGGCGCAGTGCGTTT
>CAZMXX010000143.1:0-8881 GCA_964570315.1 uncultured Anaerolineaceae bacterium
GTGCAGGGGGTTCGGCAGGATTTGCGCTGGAGTGCCGCCCCGGAAACGGTGGAAGTGATTTTATCCGGACCGTTGCCAATTTTGCAGAATCTGGCGGCAGATGATATAACTGCCATCCTTGATGTTTTTGGATTGTCGGCGGGGGTTTACCGTTTGCAGCCGGAATTGATCCACCCCGATGGGCTGGATGTCACGGGCATCATCCCGGATACCATCGAAATTACGCTCACATTGCTGCAAACACCCACTCCGACCGCAACGCCGCGACCCACGCCCTTCATCACCCCGACACCGACGCTGACCACGACGCCCACGCTCACCGATACCATCACCGGCACATTGAGCATCACGACAACAACCCAACCGGCTCATCCGCCGGTATCACCTATCAGTACCCCGGAGACAAACTAAGTATGGCAAAACCAGTTGTTGCCCTTGTGGGGCGACCGAATGTTGGAAAATCAACACTGTTCAACCGAATTTTGGGACAGCGTTTAGCAATTGTGGAAGACCTGCCCGGCACTACCCGCGACCGGCTCTATGGCGATGCCAGTTGGATTGGACGCGGTTTTTTGCTGGTGGACACCGGCGGCTTCGACCAAGATATGGAAAGCCGCACCCCGCTGCCCGGAGATTTGGGACATGTGGCAGGTGTGGATAGCGGACTCTTTTTGAGCGAAGTGAAGGGGCAGGCGCATTTGGCAATGGCGGAAGCCGATGTCATCGTTTTTGTGGTGGACGGCACAACCGGCATCACCGCCAGCGATGAACTGGTGGCGGATGTGCTGCGCCGCACACCCAAGCCGGTGATTTTAGCCGTCAACAAAGCGGACAACAAAACATTGCAGGAAAATTCGGTGGAATTTTACGCCATCGGGTTGGGCGACCCGTATCCCGTTTCAGCCCTGCACGGGTATGGCACGGGCGATTTGCTCGATGCGATTGTGGAAAATCTACCCGAATTTGAAGCGGAAGAAGAGGATGACGACCGCTTGAAAATCGCCATTTTGGGACGCCCCAACGTCGGCAAGTCATCATTATTGAATAAATTTTTGGGATATGAACGGGTCATCGTTTCCGAGGTGCCCGGCACCACCCGTGACGCCATCGACACAACCATTCAATATGAAGGGGAAGAAATTGTGCTGATTGACACGGCGGGCATCCGGCGGCGCGGGAAAATCGAGCCGGGGGTGGAGAAGCACAGCTTCCTGCGGGCAATCAAAGCCCTGCGCCGCGCCGACGTCTGTCTGCTGGTGATGGACGCCACGGAACACGTCACCGCACAGGATGCGCACGTTGCCGGGTACATTCTGGAGCAATATCGCAGCGTGATTGTGGTGGTCAACAAATGGGATTTGGTGGAAAAAGACACCCACACCATGAACGAATATACCGACCACATTCGGAAAGAGTTGCGTTTTATGAACTTCGTGCCGGTGGTTTTCACCTCCGCGTTGACGGGACAACGGGTGAAAAACATCCTCTCGCTGGCGATGCAGGTGCATGACGCCCGTTTGCGGCGCATTCCCACCGGCGAGTTGAACCGTTTTCTGCAAGAGGCAGTGGGCAAAAATCCTCCCAAAGGCACCAAACGCCACCGATTGCGTTTCTTCTACATGACGCAAGCGGGCGTCGCCCCGCCCACCTTCGTCTTTTTTGTGAACGATGCGAAATTGGTGCATTTCACCTATAAACGATATTTGGAAAACCAACTGCGCGAGGCGCACGAATTTTTGGGGACACCGTTGCGGATGGTGTTCCGCAGTCGGGGCGAGGCATAAAAAGGGGCGCACATCGCGCCCCGATTTTTCGTCACCCGGATTAATGCGCCAATTCCGCGAGCGCGTCCAGCACCTGTTGCGCGTGTTTGTTCGGTTTTACCTTGCGGAAAACCCGCGCGACATTCCCCTCTGGGTCAATTAAAAACGTGGTGCGTTCATTGCTCATATAGGCTTTGCCGAACATCTTCTTTTCCACCCACACCCCGTATGCCTGAGCGATGGCGTGGTCTTCATCGGATGCCAGCACAAACGGCAGCGATTCCTTCTCGCGGAACTTCGCCAGCCGCTTCGGCGAATCGGGACTGCACCCGATGATGACGGCGTCATCTGCTTCAAACTTGGGGAAGTCATCACGGACTCCCCGCGCCTGAATCGTTCAACCGGGGGTCATCGCTTTGGGGTAAAAATACAGCACCACCCATTTTCCACGAAAATCAGAAAGTTTCAACGGGCGGTTTTGGTCGTCAACCGTCTCGAAATTTGGGGCGGGAGCGCTTGCTTCCGGTATCATAAAGCCTCCTATATTTTGCTGATGTTTTCGGTTCGATATTAATACTATACGCGAATTGCCACCGAATTGCAATTCGTCTAAAATTGAGAGATGGATTTTAAAGCGACACAGATGGAACCCGTCATATTGCTGATAAACGACATTATGTTCGCCACCCGGTTGGAAAATCTGGTGCGCCATGCCGGATACCACCCCATTTTTGCCACCGATGAAGCCGCGCTCACCCGCGCGTTGACCGCCGCGCCCGTGCTGGCGATTGTGGATTTGTTCGGCGCGGGTTTGAATTGGGAGATGCTGGTGCGGCAGATAAAAGGTCCCGGCAACAAAAGCGACCATATCCCCGTGCTGGGTTTTGGTCCGCACACCGACCTCGTTTTGCGGGAGCGGGCGCTCGCTGCCGGATGCGCGGCGGTGGTGGCGCGTTCGGCGGTGGTGAAACGCCTGCCCGCGCTCATTGAAAAACATCGCCGGTATGTGACGGTTGGCTTCTGCGCCGAACCGCTGCCGCCGTTGGTGGTGCGCGCTTTGCGGGAATTCAATCGCGGAGAATTCTACGCCTGCCACGAAACGTTGGAAGACGCCTGGAACGCCGAACCCCGCCCCGTGCGACTCTTGTATCAGGGCATTTTGCAAATCGGCGTGGGATTTTTCCACATTACCCGGAACAATCGGCGCGGTGCGGTGAAGGTACTGGAGCGAGGCATTCCCAAACTCGCCCGTTTTGCGCCCCGATGTCAAGGTATTGATGTGGCGGCATTGCTGGCGGCGGCTCAGGCAATCCACCGCGAAATTATAGATTTGAGCGAACCGGCATTCGCTGCTTTTGATGTGACCAAATTCCCCGAAATTCACTGGGAGGAGTAACCGATGCAATCTCAAAAACGTTGGCTGCCCTGGATTTTACTCGGAGCGCTGATAGCGGTGGGAGCGGCGATTCTCTTCGTTGCCCCGAATGAAAAAACGATGGGCGCGGGCATCAAGCCGGTATATGTGCATGTCGCCTTCTCTTGGGTGGGTGTGGTCGGCATATTGTTGGCAGGTGGCATGGGGCTACTGCTGCTGGTGCGTGATTCCAAAAAATTATTTTGGTGGATGGAAGTCGTCAGTTGGATAGGCTTGGTTTGGTTTTTGGCGGGCATTGTGTTGAGCTTCCTCGCGGCGAAAGCCAACTGGGGCGGCATCTTTTTGGCGGAACCCCGCACCGCCGCCGGGCTGAAATTCATTGCCATCGCCCTGATTGCAAAAACGGTGGTGGAGTGGCTGCCGTGGCGAAAACTGGGCGCGCTGGTCAACATTGCGCTCGTCGGGGTGTTGTGGCTGACCACGTTCTCTGCGCCGCTGATATTGCACCCGAAAGACCCCATCCGCACCGCCACTTCAGTGGGGATACAAACGACCTTCGGGGCAATGTTTGTGGTGGTGTTGTTGTTCGGGGTGTGGGTGGCGTGGATGATTCGGCGGCGGCAGTCGCATGATTTGGTATAAAGTATGACCCAATCCCGGAAAGACTTTCTCATTGATTGCGCCCTCGGTGGCGGTTTGGCGCTTGTGGCGCTGGCGGCATTCGGAGCGACCCTCGCCCCCACCGTGCTCGACGGCGACGCGGCGCTCTTTCAATACACCCCGTTCAGGCTGGGCGTGACCTATCCCACCGGCTACCCGGTGTACATTCTGCTGGCGCGGTTGTGGCTGTCGGTCTTTCCCTTCGGGGAATTGGCGTGGCGGATGAACCTCTTTTCCGCGCTGAGCGCCGCCGCCGCGATGCCCTTCATCTACGGCGTGGCGAAACGGATACTGCAATCGCGGCTCGGTGCGTTGAGCAGTGTCCTGCTCTTCGCCACCCTGCCGACCTTCTGGCGTTGGGCAACCGAAGCGAAAATTTACACCCTCAACATCCTGCTTTTTTCGATAGTCCTCCGGCTGGCGACCATGCCCCGTTCCCCCGCCTCGTCGCGTTGGCGGCGGTGGGTGTTCGAGAAAAGGATGTTGCTCGGTGCGGCGGTGTTGGGACTGCAAATCGGCGTCCACAGCACCACCGTGCTGCTCATTCCGGGGATTGTGTGGCTCTTTTGGGTGCAATCATCCCCCCGCCCGACGCTCGATTTCCGCCCGGAAACGCTGAAAAGAACCTTTTGGATTTTGGCGGCGTTCGCCGTTCCCGCCGCGCTGTATCTGTATGTCCCCATCCGCGCCGAAATGCTCATCGGGCAGATGGGGCGCGCGACCGCCATCCGGCATGGGCTGTTGAGCGACTTTTACCAATCCGGTATCGGCGGGTGGGTGCGCTATTTCACCGCCGCCGATTTCACCGGCGGGGTGGTGTCCGACTGGGGCAGTGTGCCGCAGCGGTTTTGGACGGTCTATCTCAAACGGTTGATGATGACCGTGGATTTCGGCACGGCGGGGGTGCTGTGGGGCGCGGCGGGCATGCTCATCATGTCGCTGTGGGGCAAACTGCGCCGCTATTTCCCGCCGCTATTTTTGCTCTATGCCCTGCCGATTCCCTTTGTGCTGACCTACGGGCGCGGCGAGCAAACCGCATTCCTGCTCCCCGGCAATCTGATTTTCAGCATTTTCGCGGGCGCGCTGGTTGCGCGCATCACGCATCACGCATCACGCATCACGCATCGGCTGTGGCGGTATGGTTTTATGGGGTTGCTGCTCGCGGCGATGCTGATTGTCCCCGTCCGGCATGCCCAATTCAACATCAATTGGCTCACCGAAAAATGGGACACGTCTCACCGCGATTACTGGCTTGATGCGCTCGGTCATCCGCTGGAAAATGATGCGGCGATGATGGCAACTTGGGGCGATTTGACCACCATGTGGTATCTCCAGCAGTGGGGACACATTCGCCCGGAAATTGCGGGGCTGTACCCGCCGACCGAAGCCGTCGCCGCCGCGTGGCTGGCGCAGGGCAAGCCGCTCTACGTCGCGGGTCCGGTGCTGGACGCATGGACGCCGGCGGAACGGGCGCGCTATCAATTTCTGCCCTGGGGGCGTTTGGCGCGCGTGCTGCCCGCCGCCGCCGATGCCGCCACCGTCCTGCCCGATGTGTCGCCCCTGCGCGTCACCTTCAACCGTATGCTGGCAGTGGATGGGGTGCAGTTCCCCGCCACGGTGATGCCCGGGCAACAGTTCACCGTCACATTTGCGGGGCGGACTCTGGCAGAATTGCCCGAAAATGTGTATTATTCCCTGCGGCTGGTGGGGCAGAACGGCGAGCGCATCGCGCAGAAAGACGATGTGGTGCGCCCGGGCTGGTTTCCCACGCCGAGAATCCCCGCGCACGTGCCGTGGGTGGGGGCATATTCGCTGACCGTGCCCGCCGATACACCCGCCGGCACGTATCAAATCCGCATGGTCATTTATGATGGCGGCGGGGAGTGGGTGATGGAAAATGAAGAACGGGTGCTCACGGTGGGAGCGGTGACCATCCCATGAGCAAAAAACACCCGACCCCCGCAATTGCAAAAACGACGCTCCCCGTGCCGTATTTCCCCCTTTGGGCGGGATTGACTTTCTGGGCGGCATCGTTGCTGGCGTTTTCCGGCACGCTGGAATCGGCGGGGGAGTTGCGCATTCTTGCCGCCGCCGGGCGATTGGCGGCATACGGCATCCCCACCGATTCAACGCTGGCGTGGGTTTTTGTGCCGCTGATGTGGCTGGGGCAACGGTTGCCGGGATTGAATCCCCTGCATTTGGGGCTGCTGACCAACAGCCTGCTGCTGGCAATTGTCACCGGGTTGATAGCATGGGCGGCGATGCGGCGCGGCATGTCGCCCCGCGCGGTGCTGTGGCTCACACTGGTTTTCGGCGCGTTGGGGATTGCCCAGAAGTTCAATGGCGATTCCCCCCCCATGCCTGTTTGGTTGGCATCCGCCGATGACCTTTTGCCGGTGCGACTCTATCTTTTTTTGCCCCCCGCTATTTTGGGGGCAGTGGTGGCGGGGAATTTATGGTGGGGCTGGCGCGGCGAAAAGACCATCCCCCTGTGGCTGGTGGGCGTGCTGACGGTGTGGCTCACCGGGCAATTTCTGCTCGGTGCGGCGCATTTTTCCGCCCGCACCGATGTCCCCGCCGATGCCGCCGTGCAGACTGCGCTGGCGTCCGCCGCGCCCGACGATACGGTGTGGGTGTCGCTGCCGCCCGGCGACGCCCCGCTGGCGTTTGAAACGTGGTGGGTGGGGAATGTCCGCACCCCCGCGCCCATGACCATTGTTCCGGCGGATGCGTCCGTCAATGACGCGCCGCTCCCCGTGGCGGGCATCATCCGGCTGTATGAACGGCGGCGCACAGCGAGCGACCCGCCCCACCCGGCGGCGGTACGCTTGGCGGCGCAGGAATTTCCGTTGGCTGAAACGTGGCTCGATGGTGGGCGGCTCAGCCGGTATGCCGCCTTCCCCGCCGATTTGCCCGCAGTGACGATGGATGTGCCATTTGCGGGCGGCATCGCGCTGGAAACATTTGCCGTCACTGCGCAAACGGTTGCGGCGGGCGACGTGCTTGGCGTGCGTTTGCGCTGGCAGTTCGCCGCTACGCCGGACGCGCCGGTGGTGAGCTTTGTTCACCTGCTCGCGCCGTCGGGGGAAATGGCGGCACAGCAGGACCGATTGCTTTTCGACCCGCGCAATCCCACGCCATCGCCGTTGACGGCGGGGTACGGGTTGCAACTCCCCACCGACGCGCCCCCGGGTGAATATCCGCTGGTGGTGGGGCTGTACCGGCGGGATGACGGCGTGCGGCTCGTCCGCGCGGACGGCAGTCCCGACGATTTTTTGTATTTGACGACCATTGTTGTGCAGTGAAAAACAACCCCGTTACGAAAACGGGTAAAGAAATTAAACCACAGAGGAGCAAAGACACAGAGGAAAATAGGGTTTGAGAGTTTGAAACTTCTCTCCGAAAAATATTTCAATCTCTGTTTCTCTGCGTCTCTGCGGTGGAAAAAGAAACGTGAAAAATGACCAATAACCAATCTCCAACCCCCAAAAGAACCATCCCCGTGGCTGAACCGAAAATCGGCGCGCGCGAGTTGGAACTTGTTTCCGATTGCGTCCGTTCCGGTTGGGTTTCATCCAAAGGGAAATACGTGAATCTGTTTGAGCAGAGTTTCGCCGAATTTTGCGGCGCGAAATACGGCGTGGCGACCTTCAACGGCACGATTGCGCTGCATCTGGTGCTGGCGGCGCTCAATATCGGCGCGGGGGATGAAGTGATTGTCCCCAGCCTGACCTTTGTTGCCACGGCGAATGCAGTGGCGTACACCGGCGCGACCCCCGTTTTTGTCGATTCTGAGCCGGAAACGTGGAATATCGACCCCGCCGCGATCGAAGCCGCCATCACCCCGCGCACCAAAGCCATCATCCCCGTTCATCTGTACGGACACCCCGCCGACATGGACGCCATCAACGCCATTGCGCAGCGGCACAAGCTCATCGTCATTGAAGATGCCGCCGAAGCCCACGGCGCGAAATATCGGGGCAAACCCGCCGGTTCGCTGGCGGATGCCGCCATCTTCAGTTTTATGGGCAACAAAATCATCACCACCGGCGAAGGTGGGGTGGTGGTGACGGATGATGCGGCATTGCGGGAACGCTGTTTCTTTTTGCAGAATCACGCCCGTCAGCCCGATAGCCCGTACTGGCACACCGAAATCGGTTTCAATTACCGGATGACCAATCTGCAAGCGGCGCTCGGTGTGGCGCAGTTGGAACAAATCGGGGATTTCATCGCCACGCGGCGGGAAAATGCGGCGCATTATATGGCGCGGCTCGGTGACGTGCCGGGGCTGGTGATGCCACCGCAGGCAGCATGGGCGGAAACGGTCTATTGGATGTTTGCTCCGCTCATCACCCCGGAATTCGGGATTGACCGCGACACGGTGATGGTAAAACTGCGCGAACACGGCATCGAAAGCCGTCCGTTTTTCGGCTGCGTGCATCAAATGCCGATGTACGCCACCGGGCAGACGCTCCCCGTGGCGGAGACCCTTTCCGCGCAGGGCATCAATTTGCCCTCCGGCACAACCCTCTCCGCCGATGATATTGATTTTGTGTGCGACGTGCTGGTTGGGATGCGGAAATAGCGATGGTTATGACACGTTGGCAGCGTTTAAAATCGTGGTTCACGCCGGATGTCGGCATTGCGGGCGCGTTTATCGTAGCGTTCAGCTACTATTTCTCATGGCTGGCAATTCAACGGCATGCCGCATTTCTGAGCGAATTCGACCTTGGCGTGTATGACCAAGTGGTATGGAATACATTGCAAGGGCGTCTCTTTTTTTATACATCCACCGGACAACCATTGTTGCACTTTTCCAATCATGCCGACCCCATTTTGGCGCTGGTAGCGGTTTTTTATCTATTGCACAGCGGACCCGAAACATTGTTGGTTTTGCAGGCGACGCTCATTGGTTTGGCGGGCATTCCGGTGTATTTGCTAGCAAAAGAGAAGCTGCACAGCAATTTTGCCGCACTGAGTCTGTTGGCGGCATACCTGCTTTTCCCCGGCACGGAAATTGTCACCTTGTCCGATTTTCATCCGCCGGCATTGGCATTTGCTTTTCTGATGTTTGCCTTTTATT
>CAZMXX010000144.1:0-8878 GCA_964570315.1 uncultured Anaerolineaceae bacterium
TCATTCGTCATTCGTCATTCGTCATTCGTCATTCGTCATTCGTCATTCGTCATTCGCTAAAGTGTAGCACAACTGCGGGCAATCTGCCAAAGAAGATTACGGGGCAATTGCCCGTTCATTCGCTTTGCGGTACACTCACACGGTATGTGCCGGGCAGCCGGACAATCAAACCCAAACGAGCTTCTTTTCGGTATGAAAAACTATTCACGCGCCATCATTATTCTTGTTTTAGGGGTGATGACCCTTCTGCTGTTGTTGAAAATCGGCAATATTGATATTTCACGAGAAACTCTGCGCCGCATTGATTGGAAATTTCTGGCGCTGGCGGCGGTCATCCACTATTCCGGTTTCGCGGTGCGCGGCTGGCGCTGGCAAAAACTGCTGGGCGGTATGGGACACCGCATCACCTATCGCTACGCGACCACCCTGCTGGTGTCGGGTTGGTTCGCCAGCGCGCTCCTCCCCGCGCGATTGGGCGACGTGTTGCGGGCGACGCTGCTGCGGCGCGACCATCGCACGCCGTTGGCGGATGGCTTCGGTTCCATCGCCACCGAACGCGCGCTCGACATTCTGGCAATTGTACTCCTCGCGCTGGTGGCGGCGGGCTGGGCGCTGGCGGGGAACACCCCCGCGTGGGTGTGGCAATCGCTCGGCGGGGGGGCGGCGCTGCTGGTGACGCTGGTGGCGGTGCTGATTGCCTCGCCGCAGTTTGAGGGCTTTTTCCTGCGGCTGCTGCCGTGGCAACTTTACCGCAAAGGGGTGCGCTTCGGGTTTGAACTGCTGGCGAGCATCCGCCGCTTGGGGGAAAATCCCCGGCTGCTGTTGACCGTGGCGGGGCAAAGCGGGTACATCTGGCTGTGCGATGTCTTTTTAATGTACTTCGCCCTGCTGAGTGCGGGCATCGTCGCCCCGTTGAGCGTCGCCGCTTTCACCGGCATGACCGTCGATTTGGCGGCAGCCGTGCCCATCATCCCCGGCGCGCTGGGGCAGGTGGAAGGGACGGCGCTGGGCGTTTTCAGCCTCTTCCAAATCGCGCCGGCGCAAAGCAGTCTGGTGATTCTGTTGAATCGATTCATCAGTTATTGGACCTTCATCATCGTCAGCGGCGCCGTGGCGTATTTCTTCGGCTTCTCGCAAGCCTTTAAAAACGACGAATTGCGAGTGACGAAAGACGAGTGAAACGTGTTCCGTATTGCGTGTTTCGTATTTTGCAACTCTGCAACCCTGTGACCCTGCAACTCTGCAACTCTGCAACCCTGCAACTCTGCAACCCTGCAACCTTGAGACCTGAACCTTGAGACCGGAAACCCTGAAACCCGAAACCCGAAACTTCATCCTGTTGCTGCTTTTGTTCGTCACCTTCCGCGTGCTGACGCTGGTGGCGTATCGTCCCGGCGGGCTGGTGCTCGATTTCAGCGATTTTTACTGGTATCGGGAGTTCGCCCAACTCGCGCGGCAGGGGTATCTCCCCTACGAAACAATCTGGACGACCTACCCCCCCCTCTTCCCCCTGCTGATGATGTGGGTGTGGCACGCCAGCACCCTGCTCCCCCCGTGGGATTATCCAAATTTGTGGTTTTCGCTGGGGATGGGCGGCGTCTTTCTGCTCTTTGAAACCGGCAACTTCATTTTAATCTACCTCATCGCCCGCAAAATATCATCGCCGAAAATCGCCTTCACCGGCGCGGGGATGTACGCCCTCTTTTTCGCCCCGGTCTATACCGTCACCGGCTGGTTTGAAAGCTACCCGCTCTTCTTTTTCCTGCTGAGTCTCTATCTGCTACTGTGCCGAAAACCATACCTCAGCGCGCTTTTCACCGGCGTGGGCTTCATGATAAAATTGTTGCCGGTGATGCTGCTGCCGGTGGGCATCCAACTTGCGCCCCGCGCCACCACCCGCCGCCGATTGCGCATCCCGGCGCTGAACGTGGATATTGACCTCCGGCACGCCGCGCTGTACGTCGGCATTTTCGCCGCAACCGTCATCGCCATCGGCATCCCGTTTTATCTGAAAAATCCGCGCCTGATTTTCGGCTCGCTGCAAATTACCGCCGCGCGCGAACCGTGGGAAACGGTGTGGGCGCTGCTCGCCGGCAATTACGATTACGGCATCATCCCGCTGGATATGCGCAATCTGGCGTGGGCACCCGCCGACGCGCCCGCCGCCGTCCTGCCCTGGCGCTGGATTTCGCTGGGATTCGCCGCCGTGGGCGCATTTTTTTACACCCGTCGCATCAACTGGCAACACCCCAAAACCGTCGTCGCCTTCACCGGCATCGTCCTCAACCTCTTTTTCCTTTACTCGAAAGGATACAGCCCGCAATGGCTGGGCTGGGTGCTGGTTTTCATCGCTCTGCTCTTGCCAAATCTAAGGGGAGGCATATATGCCGCCATTTTAAGCGTGGCGAACATCGTGGAAGGGAACCTCTTTTTCGCCATGTTCCCCGCCGAAACGTGGCTGCTGGCGGCGACCATCCTCACCCGCACCCTCATCATCCTGCTGCTGACGGGCGAATTTGCGCTGATTGTGTGGCGGCAACTGGAAACGCCAGCCGTGATTCGAGTGCGCCGTTGGGCGCCGGTGGTGCTGGCGGCGATACTGCTGGCGGGCACGTTCCCCGCCGGGGCGCGGCTGAAAACGGCATATTTCGCGTCACGGCTGGCAGACAGCCCGTATGGGGCAACCATCCGCTGGCTGGACGACCAGCCCGTGAAAGAGGCGATTTTGCTGAACAGCCAAAAGACATACGATTGGTTTTTCCCGTATCTGCGCGGCGACCATCGTTTTTATCTGCTCGACGATTACGCCGACGCGACCACCTCGGTGGACGAAAAAACCACCGCCCTGCTGACGCGCATCGCCGCCGAAAATGACGCGGTGTGGGTCTTTGACGCCGACCCCGCCACCACCACCCCGGCAGAGACCGTGCTGGCGCAGTGGCTCGGCGGGCGCGCCCCCGCCCATCAAGCCGACATTGACGGCGGGCGATTGTATCTGTACATCTTAAAGTGACGAATGATGAGTGACGAGTGACGAACCAAAGATTCACTCGTAATTCGTAATTCGTAATTCGTAATTATGACAAAACGCACACTGTTTTTCTTCCTCTTTTCCATATATCTGCTCGCATATTCCCCCGCGTTCCATTCCAGCGACGGGCAGGCAATGTTCGCCACGGCGGAAAGTCTGGCGCGGCGCGGGGCGTGGGACATTGAGCAACTGCGCTGGATGGGTTTGCAGCAGGGAACCTTCGGGCTGGATGGGCTGCTCTATTCCCGCAAGGGGGCGGGGCAGCCGTTGCTCGCGCTCCCGCTGACGGTGCTGGGGCTGATGGTGCCTTTTTTCGGCACCGCCACGGCGACGCTGCTATTCGGCAGTCTGCTCACCGCGCTGACCGCCGTGCTGCTGGCGGCGTATCTGCAAGCGTTGGGCTTCGGCGACCGCACGGCGCTGCTGGCGGGGCTTATCTTCGGCACGGGAACGATGGCGCTCCCTTACGCCAAAACCTTTTTCAGCGACCCGCTGGCGGGCACGCTTTTGCTGGCGACGGCGTTTTCTCTGCTGAAATTGCGGCAAACGGGGCGCTGGCACTTCGCGCTGGCGGCAGGATTGGCGCTCGGCTGGGCTGTCGCCACCCGTTACGCCGAAGCGGTCTTTCTGGCGGTGTTCGGGCTGGAGGTTCTGGTTTCGAGTTTCAGGTTTCAGGTTTCAGGTTTCAAGTCTCAGGTTTCAGGTTTCAAGTCTCAAGTTTCAGGTCTCAAGTCACGTTTTCACGTTTCACGCATCACGTTTCACGGCTCACCCGCTCACTTTCTCACCCGCACAATCCTCGCCTTCAGCGCGCCGATTGCCGCCATCGGCTTTTCGCTGCTGGCATTCAACGTTGCCCGCTACGGCGACCCCCTCAGCACGGGTTATTTGCCGCAGGAAACCTTTTCGGCGATTTGGTGGCAGGGCATCGCCGGGCAGCTCGTCAGCCCCGGACGCGGATTTCTGTGGTATAATCCTATTTTATGGGTCAGTTTTTTCGGCATCCGCTATTTCTGGCGGCATCACCGCACCGAGTTGTGGGGCATCACCGCCGTCATTCTGATTCATCTGCTGTTGTACGGCAAATGGTTTATGTGGCACGGTGGCTTTTCGTGGGGCGCACGTTTCATGGTTCCCACCCTCCCGTTTTGGGTGATTTTGCTCGCCCCCGTGCTGGAAAATATGTCCCGCCGCACAAAATGGGTCATCGGCGGGCTGTGGATGGTCAGTCTGCTGGTGCAGATTCCGGGCGTGGCAGTGGATTTTGACCTGTGGCAGAATCGGTTGCTGGAAACGGGATTGCCCCTCTTTGCCCCGCAAACCTTTTTCGACCCGCAATTTTCGCCGCTGCTGAAAACGTGGCAATTCATCACCGTGCCGAATCTCGATGTGGCGTGGGTGGTCGGCGGCGCGATTCAGTGGGGATTGCTGGCGGTACTGCTGGTGAATCTCGCACTGGCGGGCGCGGCAATGGCGCGAAAAGAGTTTCGGCTGCGCCGCGCCTCGGCGGGGATGGCGGTTTTTGCGGCGCTGTTCCTCCTTTTTTCCGCCCATCGCGCCCAACCCGCCGACCTGCGAGCGGCGTTCGCGCAAATCAATGCCCTGCCCGACGCCCCCCTCATCTACCAAAACCCGGCGCAGGCAACGGTGGTGGCTGAACTGGACAAAGGGCGCGCGCCGGTGCTGGGGCTGGGGCAGTTCGAGGCGGAAGCCATCTCGCGGGTGACGGCGCAGGCGGCAGCGGTATGGTGGCTGCCGACGTATCAAAATGAGACGGAAGCATTTTTGCTGGACAATTTCGGCGTGGCGCGCACGGAGACTTTCGGCGAGCAACGGTTGCTGTTGTTCGCCCACGCGGACGGGGAACGGCAGACGGTCGGCGCACGATTCGGGGATGGGGTGGTGCTGGAAACGGCGCAGGTGTCGCGGAAGCTCTCCTCAAATCGCCCCCTGGGGGTGACGCTGGTTTGGCGCGCGGAAACCGCACCGACACGGAATTACCGGGTCTTCATCCACCTGAGGAATGCGGCGGGCGAAACGGTGGCGCAGTCCGACGGAGAGCCGGTGCATTGGACGCGCCCCACATCGAGCTGGCAAGCGGGTGAAACCATCACCGACCGGCACGCGCTGTGGGTGGGCGACCTGCCGCCGGGCGCATACTCGCTGGTGGCGGGACTCTATCTGCCCGAAACGGGGGAACGCCTGCGCACGGCAGACGACTCGGATGTGGTGGAGATTGGCAATTGGAGAAAGTGAGAAAGTGTGCGGGGGAGAAAGTGAGACCTGCACCCTGCAACCCTGAAACTTTGCAACTCTGCAACCCTGCAACCCTGAAACTTGAACGGAGAAAACTTATGACGAAGCAAACCGCGCTCATCACGGGCGCATCGGGCGGCATCGGGCTGGAACTTGCCCGCATTTTTGCCCGCGAAGGCTACAATCTGGTGCTGGTGGCTCGCAGCGCCGACAAACTGGCTGCGCTGACGGAAGCCCTTTCGACCAAATTCGGCGTCTCTGCCATCGCTCACCCCGCCGATTTGACCGACCCGCGCGCGCCGGACGCGCTCTTCACGGCGATGCAGGCACAGAATATCGCCGTGGACGTGCTGGTCAACAATGCCGGGTTTGCCACCTACGGCTTTTTCACCGAAACGGATTTACAGCGCGAGCTGGCGGAAATTCAGTTGAACATCACCGCGCTGACCCACCTGAGTAAACTTTTCGGACGCGAAATGGCGGCGCGGCGCAGCGGGAAAATCATGAATGTCGCCTCTACCGCCGCTTTCCAACCGGGTCCTCTGATGGCGGTCTATTATGCCAGCAAAGCGTATGTGCTCTCTTTCTCGGAATCGTTGGCGAACGAAATGGCGGATTTCGGCGTGACCGTCTCGGTGCTGTGTCCGGGCGCAACCGTCACCGACTTTTTCGACCGGGCGGAGATGGGCAAATCCGGCTTGGTGAAAAATATGCGGATGATGGATGCCGCCACCGTCGCCGAACTGGGGTATCGCGGGTTGATGCGCGGACAAACGGTGGTCATCACCGGATGGATGAACAAACTTCTCGCCTTCTCCACCCGTTTTGTGCCGCGCACGCTAACCGCAAAAATCGCCCGAAAATTGCAACAACCCACCCAATAACCGCGTATTTCGGGGGAGCAAAACGGGTTTTTGACAATCTCACCCTGTTCCCCTAAAATACTGCATCTATTTTGGGCACTCAACATGCCACAACCCCATAATTTGGCAAAACCTATGAGGGTTTCCAAAACTAAAAAATGCACTGGGAGAATTTGTTATGCTAAAAATATCTATGCGTTCATTTTTGCTTGCCTTGCTGATGTTGCTGCTGGCAGTACCGGCAGTGCTGGCGCAAGATGGTTCCGTACTGCGTGAACCGTTGCCCTGGCTTTGGTGGCTGGCGCCCATCGGGTCCATCACCGCGTTGCTATGGGCATTTTTGTTCTATCGCTCGGTGATGTCGGAAGAAGAAGGTACACCCCGGATGATTGAAATTGCCCAAGCCGTCCGTGACGGTGCGATGGCATATCTGAGACGCCAATATCGGGTGGTTGCCATTGTCTTTGTGGTTTTATTCGTTGTATTTTTTGTGATGTCGCTTTTTGGCGTGCAAAACTCAGTAGTCCCCTACGCCTTCATCACCGGCGGGTTTTTCTCCGGTTTGTGTGGGTTTATCGGGATGAAAACCGCCACCAACGCTTCAGCGCGTACCACCAATGCTGCCCGACGCAGTTTGAACGATGGCTTGCAAGTTGCCTTCCACGCGGGAGCAGTGATGGGGCTGGTCGTCGTCGGTTTTGCCTTGCTTGACATCAGCGTGTGGTTCTTGGCGCTGTACTACCTTTTCCCCGCCGGTTTCTTCGGCGCGGCGAACCCGCTGCCGCAAATCACCGTCATCATGCTCAGCTTCGGTATGGGTGCATCCACCCAAGCGCTGTTCGCGCGTGTGGGTGGTGGCATTTACACCAAAGCGGCTGACGTCGGCGCGGACTTGGTGGGCAAAGTGGAAGCAGGCATCCCGGAAGATGACCCCCGCAACCCCGCCACCATCGCCGACAATGTGGGCGACAACGTGGGCGACGTCGCCGGGATGGGCGCAGACCTGTACGAAAGTTACGCCGGTTCGATTTTGGCAACGTCCGCGCTGGGTGTCTCCGCCGTGGCAACCGAAATCATCCGCACCGGGGGCGCATTCCTGCCCGCCGGAGTCAGTGAAATTTCGATGGAATTACGCTATCTCGCCGCGCCACTGGTGCTCGCCGCCGTTGGTGTCTTCCTCTCTATTTTGGGGATTTACATGGTGCGCACCAAAGAAGACGCCACAATGGGCGATTTGATGTCATCCATCAACAACAGCATCACCTACAGTTCCATCGGCATCGCAGTAGTGGCACTGGGGCTGGTCTATCTGCTCGGATTAGCCAATCCGCTGACCCTGTGGGCGGCAATCGTTGCCGGGCTGGTCGTCGGGGTGGTCATCGGACGCGCAACCGAATACTACACCTCCCATTCCTTCAAACCAACGCAGGAAATTGCAGAGCAAGGGCTGACCGGACCCGCAACCGTCATCATCAGCGGGCTGGCAGTCGGCATGGAATCCACCGGTATCCCCATTTTGATGGTCATCATCGGGATTGTGGTGAGCTTTTACATCCCCGGCGGCGCAACCAACACCATGATGGGTTTATATGGTGTCGGCTTGGCGGCAGTCGGTATGCTTTCCACCCTGGGGTTGACTCTGGCAACTGATGCCTACGGTCCCATTGCCGATAACGCCGGTGGCAACGCCGAAATGGCTGCGCTGCCCGAAGAAGTCCGCCAGCGCACCGACCAGCTCGATGCGGTGGGGAACACCACTGCCGCCACCGGCAAAGGGTTCGCCATCGGCTCGGCGGCGCTCACCGCGCTGGCACTGCTGGCAGCATACTTGGAAGAAATCCGCTTCGGGTTGGAACATTTGGCGGGCAAAAGCCAAGTGTTCATCGCCAGCTATGGCGTTGGGGGAGCTTATGTGGACGTTGCCAAAATGACTCTGTCTGACTTCAGCGCATATTACAACGTCACCCTGCTCAACCCCGCCGTACTCATCGGTATTTTTTCCGGCGCGGCAACCGTCTTCTACTTCTCGGCGATGACCATGAAAGCCGTGGGACGCGCCGCAGGCGATATGGTACAGGAAGTGCGCCGTCAATTCCGCGAAATTCCCGGTATTCTGGAAGGCACAGCCAAACCGGATTACGCCCGTTGTGTGGAAATCAGCACGCTCGGCGCGCAGAAAGAAATGGTTGCCCCGTCCGTGCTGGCAATCGCCGTGCCGGTGGTGGTGGGCATCCTCTTCGGTGTCGCCGGGGTGCTCGGATTGCTGGCGGGTGGTTTGGCAACCGGTTTCGCCATGGCGGTGATGATGGCGAATGCCGGTGGCGCGTGGGACAACGCCAAAAAATACGTCGAAGAGGGCGCACATGGCGGCAAAGGTTCTGACACCCACAAAGCAACCGTCGTGGGCGATACCGTCGGCGACCCCTTCAAAGATACCACCGGACCTTCGCTGAACATTCTCATCAAACTGATGTCGATGGTCTCCGTGGTTTTCGCCGGACTCATCGCCCAGATGGGCACCGGCGGTATCATCGGCACTCTGCTGGGTGGCGGTTGATAAAACCCTGTTCAAATCGAAAGCCGGCTCATGCGAGCCGGCTTTTTTTATTCAACGCCAAACACAGGTCATCTCCCCGTTGAGTGTTGTAAGTAGTCACCGCGCCGGAATGAACCGCAAAGCAAGCCAAGTTTTTCTTTGTTCCCCACTTTTTTGCTTTGTGCCCTTAGC